>NZ_JAWRVK010000012.1:0-113652 GCF_036663575.1 Halalkalibacter flavus | reverse complement strand
TTTCTTAAATCTTAGAGAATGAAATAAAGTCAAAATAGAAACCCCACTTTAAAAAAGTGGGGTTTCTCGACAATCTGGAAAGATAGCTCAAAATTGAGCTATCTTTTTTCTGTTGCAACGTTCTAAAGAGTAAGTCCTTCTAGTGCAAGTAAGCAATTATTAGACCAAATCTCTGCAAAAGTTTCTACAGATAAAGGATTGGTGCCAACACCGACTTCTATTGTAAAGCCCGCTCTACCTGTCTCCTGAATAAACCAATCCTTATATCCACCATCACTTTCAGCTGTATGAACAGGTGTATATGAACTTACTAATGATAATCGATGAACCATCTCTTTGCTCTCTTTTGGCTCTAATCCACGGTAACCCCAATAAATCACTTGCCCCTGAGAATGAAAAGCTAAAACATAAGCAAATGAATGTTCCATTGTAAATCGGTATACAGCTTGCGCTTCTGGTTCAGTTAACGGTCCCTTACCGCTATAATGCCTTGCCCAAGGTATTTGAGGTGAACCTTTTGCTTCCTCTTCCCATCCTGCTGGCCACTGATGATTTAAGTCGACCCCCCTAATATTACTCGACCAGTGCTCAAACCTCTTAGCCCCTTTATTTATGTGTTGCACCTCTTTGGAAAATGGATGATCTGGATAAATTCCTTGAAGAACGAGATCTACTCCATCTGGATTAACTAATGGTACAACATAAAGGGTCACGTCTTGTAACAGTTTTGATACATCATATCCATACATAAGCTCACCTTTTTTGTGAAAGGTCGCAAGTTCATGTATGTAACGAGTTAAGAATTTACTCGTATGCCATTCGTTTGCATGCCACCCCCCTGAATAAAACACCTCTTTCTTACCACTCCCTATTGAAAGGGCATAAATTGGTTGATTCATGACGGAATAACCTAAGATTTCTACTCGAACACCCAAATTCTTTAAATCAGGAAGTCTTTTTTCTAAATCACTTTGAGAAAATTCTGTTTGACTGTCCCAATCAGTAATAATGTTTTGTTCAGCTTGAATAGCTGGTATATGAATTTCCATTCCTGGATGTACATAACTATTTTCGGCATAAATATGTGGGTTGAAAAACAATAGATCGAATGGACGTACGTTATACAAATACGCTATTTTTTTAACGGTTTCCCCTTTTTTAACGATATGTTTCATACTACCCCTCCTCGACTCATTTATATGTACGAATACTTTGAACCATACAAATGAAATAAATTTACCTTGTTTTCATTTTATAAAAAAAATTATTTACTTCTAGATTTTATATTGACACCTTGAAGACATTGTGTTAAATTATCAAACAATTAGTACTATTTCATCTTTATTGACAATTCAACATACAAGAAACGATGATGAAGAATGAAAGAATGATAAACCAATTCAGAGAACTAGTGGTTGCTGCGAACTAGTTTGGTCCATTCTTGATAGCCCTTCGGAGTTCATGTACTGAAGTGTAAGTAGGTACATTCGGATAATCCGTTATCTTGGAGACATATCTCCTTAAGATGCGCTCTCTTTGCGCATGAATGAGGGTGGCACCGCGGTTTAAACCTTCCGCCCCTCACGACAGCCGTCGTGTGGGCAGAAGGTTTTTTGTCGTATCTCACTAACATAAGTTGAAAAGATAAGGAGTGTAGAGAATGAAGAATCAAGTAATTGTCGACCGTCCTACAGGAAATCAAACAAAAGCGAAATATCAAATTTTAGTTTCAGACAGCATGAGCAAAGAGGGATTGCTCCCTTTACTAGAGAGCAATCAAGTTAAATGTGTTGAAAAAAACGTAAACGAGGTTGATGATTTATCTCTATTTGATGCTCTGCTTGTTCGAAGCGCAACAACAGTGACAGATGAGCTATTAACTAAGATGACTAATCTAAAAATTGTTGCTAGAGCGGGGGTAGGAGTAGATAACATTGATCTTGACGCAGCAACAAAACGGGGCGTAGTCGTCGTAAATGCACCTGATGGCAATACCATTTCCACAACTGAACATACATTTGCCATGATGATGTCTTTACTTAGAAATATCCCTCAAGCCGTTGCTTCTATAAAGGCAGGAGAATGGAATCGAAAAGCCTTTCAAGGATTTGAACTACGTGGAAAAACACTTGGAATTGTTGGGTTTGGACGGATTGGTACGCAATTGGCCCAACGTGCAAAAGCGTTTGAAATGTCTTTGCTCGTTTTTGACCCATTTTTAACGAAATCCCGTGCTGAAAAACTTGGGGTAACGACAGCAACTCTTGATGAAGTCCTTACAGGGTCAGATATTATTACCGTTCATACACCACTAACCAAGGAAACGAAAGGGTTACTAGGCATGGAAAATATCGCTAAAACAAAACCTGGTACATTTTTAATTAACTGCGCACGTGGTGGAATCATTGATGAACAGGCATTGAAACATTTCTTAGCTAACGGCCACATTGCCGGGGCCGCTCTTGACGTATTTGAAGAAGAACCAGCAACAGATAAAGAGCTCATTGCTTTTCCAAATGTAATCGGAACACCACATATTGCAGCTTCAACAAAGGAAGCTCAACTGAATGTAGCTGCTCAAGTTTCTGAAGAGGTATTGCGCTTCCTTGAAGGCGAACCGGCTAGCAATTCCATAAACTTACCTACACTTTCAAAAGAAGTCTATGAGAAAGTTAAGCCATTTTATGAACTCACGAAAAAAATGGGGAATATTCTTTCTCAAGTAATGCGTACACCTGTACAAGAAATTGATGTAAATTATGGAGGAACTGTAACAGGTTTAGAAACATCTATTACAACCCGTAGTCTTATGGCAGGCTTTTTGCAACCACGCGTTGATGCAGCAGTAAATGATGTAAATGCGGGTTTAATTGCAAAAGAACGAGGCATTAGTTATGGTGAAAAACAAATCAATCATACGTACGGTTACTCAAACATCATCCACGCAGTTGTCCGTGGAGAAGACCGGATATTTGAATTAAAAGGAACGTATATAAAAGAATATGGCCCACGAATTGTTAATATTAATGGGTTCAATGTTGACTTTACTCCAACTGGTCATTTAATCTACATTCAACATAATGACAGACCAGGAGTAATCGGTCGTATGGGTCAACTTTTAGCGGAACATCAAGTGAACATCGCTACGATGCAAGTTGGTCGGAAAGAAGAAGGTGGAGAAGCGATTATGATGGTCGCTGTCGATAAACTTGTTGACGATAAGGTTATTCTGGAACTTAAACAAATTGACGGCATTCACTTTGCTGAAACAATTGAGTGCTAACAAAAGAAGCAGGGACACTTATATTCGTCCCTGCTTCATTCTTAGCTACCAAATATATGTGAATAGTACATCCAACTGCTCTTCCACATCTCTTAATAAATACGCTCTCCCTAATTCTGTTACTGTTAATCGATTTTGATTTCGGCGTACCAATCCCTCAGCAAAAGCGACATCAATATAAAATTGATACAAATGTGCACCCTTTTGTTTCGTCTTCTGGCTCATCAATCCGTATCCAAACGTGCGATCATGTGAACGCCAGAAGCGGGGATGTAGTTCTTTCTCATTAATCATTCGAATCGATTCGTGCTGATTAATTTTTTTGAGCATAAAGATAAAACCATCAACCAAGTCCACTTGATAGCTATTCAAATCAGTCTGTTTGTTGAGCCATTGGAATAACTCCGTATCCGCCCTAACCTGTTCCAATTCCATTAAAAATTTCATCCCTATCAATCAATAACTTGCCTTAATCTTACCATATTCGACAAGTTTTTCACAAGCTTGTCCATTAATTTATAACGATGGTCTGACCTGGAATGATCACATCCGTTTGTAAATCATTTTGTTCTATGATTTCTACAGCCGTCACTCCATAGCTCCTTGCAATAGAGGTTAACGTTTCTCCGGATTGAATGACGTGGACCTGATTGGTTTGAAACGCAACAAGTGTATCATCAACTGTAATAACGTCACTAGAGAGGTGATTCCACTCTTTTAACTCATCTACGGAGACCCCCAATTTTTTTGAAAGACTCCATAATGTGTCTCCTGCATTCACGGTTACTTCGACTAGCTTATCATATGAACCGAAACGATCATCTCTCTCTTCCAATTGGTTTGGACTCATAACAGAAACAATTTCGCGCTGCTTCCAGTCTTCCCCATACGGAGAGTCATCTCCTAATGATGCAAACATATACTCAGGCTCTTTTGATAGAACTAGAAACGGATCTATTGACTCAGATTTTTCGACATTCCACTTTCCTTTATGTACTTCAAAATGCAGGTGATTTCCAGAAGATCTTCCAGTTGTACCAACTGTACCAATTTTCTCCCCTTCTGTTAGAGCTTCTCCCTCTTCCACCATTCTTTCATGTAGATGAGCATACACCGTTTCAAGTCCATTTTCATGGTCTACAAAAACGACATTTCCATATGTATCAGAATAGTACGATCTACTGACCGTACCATCTGCGATCGTTACAACAACCGTTCCTTCTGGAGCAGCAATATCAATTCCATAGTGCTTGCCCCATCTTGTCCCATATGTATCGGTTATTTCACCGACAGTGGGCCAGATGAGAGCTTCAAAGAGCTCTTCCGGCACCTCTTCTTTTGTTTGGGCAAAAGATGTTGATGTACTTATAAATAGTAGGCCAATAAACGTAGCTAGGGCCAGAGCAATACAAATTCGCTTAATAAAATCAACCATACTTTCCTCCTTATTTGTATCTATTCATCATACCCATTGTTTCACATAGTTATCCTATTGAAGCTTGAATCGTTTTATTCCATAATCTTTTTACTCAATTGCTCCTGATTGAATAATCTTTACATTTACATGTACATTAAATTCAGCACTTGCATATAACGAACTTTCCCATTCTTCTGGATCCCAATCTCTAGTAGTGCTCCGGTATTTTTCTCCCATCCCAACCGGATCTATACCTCCTTCTTGAAATTGAACTAATAATTCCTGACCTCGATTTGCTATTTGTTCTTCAATAGACTGTTCCATTTCTTTGATAATATCGGCCTGATCTAAATTCATCTTTCCGTTATAATCTTCGATAGCCCCCTTTATGGATATATCGAGAGTAAATACAGGCACGTCTCCTGATTTATCTAAATTCCTTTTCACATCACTATGTAGCTTTTCTAGTACAACATAACTTTGTTCATCTTCATACTCTACTTCAAATTGCTGAACTGCTTGCCTTGTTGTATCGATCATCATTTTTAAAATAAAAGAGTCATTCAGATCAAGTTTGGAATGATACCTTTCTCCATCAAACAACGCCGTCCCTATTACTGATATTCGATCATCCGTTTGCTCTAGCAATGGCAAGTAAGGATCACGTCCATCATTATAAAGACTAAAAAGAAATTCATGCATATTTGTAGGAGGCAATATACTTGTATCATAATTCTGTTCAATAAGCTCTGGTATATAAACCCCTGCCAATTCACCGATTCCTAAATCAGAATCAAGTAGAGCTCCAGCATCATTTCCTTCTACAACTGCTAGTAATATGCGATTTCCAACGGAAGGATCACGATACATGGGTCTAACAGTATTTTCCACTCCTTGTTCAGCTAACTCCTGACTAAAAAGTAACAGCCTTAGTTGCCCAAACCTTACTGGCTTTTGAGATTGTTTGTTTAATGATATTCTCGTTCCTTTTGCCGTTTCTCCCGTTGCAGAAATAATCCCTTGTTGCAATTCTTGTTCTTGTCCTTGTTCTGGGAACGTTGGAAACGTAACCGTAAATTTTAATCCCTTTTCCTTATCAAAATCAAATGCTGCTGCACGAATCATTGAAACTTCATCCACAACCCTTGTCTCTAAACATCCTGATAGAACAAACAACAGCAGTACTAATAAACTACATAGTAGTCGTTTGTTCATGACTGCCCCTCCTGAACTTCAATACAATCGCTTGCAAAACGACTAGTATCGGTATATAGACAAAAACGAGATAAAATCCAATTTCACCAACCCACATATCAACTAAACCCACTTCTTGCCTAGTCGGCATTAATAATACGATTATAACCATTAAAGCTAAAGATATAACTAGTGCTATTCTTTGATTCATTTGAAAAATTCGTTTTGCACAACGACTTGCAGCCCATAAAGCAAGCGCAATATTTGGGACAATGAGAAACATCCATAGAGATATACCAATATACTCAAATCGTTCTAAAAACGGCAATTGCACGACTTTGTAAAGAGTAAGGGTTGCCCAAATCGTCCGATTCAACTGTTCTTCACTATAAAAAGCTAGGCTAACAACCATGAGACCCGTATACGATATCGTAGTCATCGCTGCTCCAAAGTGGGCCCATTTTTGAGTAAGCTCTTTGTTTTTTAGGAATGGATAATAAAGTAGCAACAGCTCAAAGCCAAGAAAGCTTAAGGTCGTCTCTTTAGCCCCTAATGCAAGCTCCACAATCGAATGTTTCCAAATAGGAAGCATATTAATAAAATTAGCAAATTCTAATGGCAATAGCAGAATCGGAACTAATACAATCGGGATAATGACACCTAAGAAAGTTAAGCCAACAACGGTCCTGAATCCTCCAGAAACAACATAGTAAAAAAAAGCAGCGGCTACAATAGCCATGCCCCAAGTAGGAAGGTCTGGAAACATCCAAACTTGAACAATCTCAATATATCCACGCAAAACAGTAGTTCCTAATACAACAAAATATAAACAAGCAAAAAAACTTAACGTATTCCCAAGCCATTTCCCAAATATTTGCTGATGAATAGAAATTAAATCGCCATTTGAACGCTTTAGCAAAATATACATGCAGGCAATAACCAGATGGACAACCATCCCCGCCATTAAGACCGAGATCCACGCATCATACCCAGCACTTTTAACGACCGTTCGTTGATAGCTTAAAACCCCCATCCCCACTTGCATGCCATTAATCAAAAATAACGTTAAAAACCCTGAAACTAAATATTTCTCTTTAATAGGATTGTCCATTTGTTCACCTCCAACTATTCATCAATATCATGTTTCTTACTAGCTCTTGAGAAATTAAACCTACCTTTATCCCGTGGTCTTAAATAAACCGGACGTGACGACATCCAGTTAAAAGGTAGTCGTACAAATGCATCTTTCCAATCTGTTAATCTAGGTGGGAAGATCGGTTCAAAATAAGGTCTTCCTAGTGACTTCAATTGCAAAAGATGCGCTATTGTGACTAAAGCAAAAAACGCAATCCCAACTCCTCCAGTAAAAGCAGCGGCTATTAGGATAGGAAAACGAATTAAACGAATTGTATTGCCCATTTGATAAACAGGTGTTGTAAAGGAAGCAAGGGCTGCTAAAGCAACGATAATAAGAAGAATATTGCTTGTTAGACCAGCCTCGACCGACGCTTGTCCAATAACAATCCCTCCAACGATCCCAATAGTCTGACCAACTTTTGTCGGTAATCTAGCCCCTGCTTCTCGTAATAGCTCAATTGTTAATTCAAGAAAAATTGCTTCAATAATCGGCGGAAAAGGGATATTACTCCTAGATGCAATAATTGTTGAGAGCAAATCTCTAGGAATCAATTCATAGTGAAATGTCAGCACCGCTACATATACAGGAGTTGCAAAAACGGAAAAAGCAACAGCAAAGAAACGTAATAACCGTACACTTGATGAAATGTGCCAAGACATATAGTAGTCTTCTAACGATGAGAAAAATTCAACCAACGTTGTCGGACCGAAGATCGCTTCTGGTGATCCATCCGCTAAAAAGGCGACTTTTCCTTCCGCTATGGCTGCTGCAACACGCTCTGGCCTTTGTGTATTAATCATTTGTGGAAAAACAGACATCTGATTATCACTAATCATTTGAGCTAGGCTATTTGAATCAATCACCTGGTCAAATTCAATGTCTGACAATCTTTGTTCGACCGTTTTTAAGTTTTCTTTGTCAACAATGCCATCTATATACAACAAAGAAACACGAGTTTGTGTCATTTTTCCAAGTTTCATTTCTTTTATTTTTAGTTGCGGCAAAGGCAATCGTTTCCGGATTAAATTAATATTTGTGTCTATTGACTCAATAAAGGACTCTTGTGGACCATTTACAGTAAATTCATTTTCAGAGGGAGCTACTTCCCGACCCGAATCCAGCGCCACTTCAACTATTGCACATTTTGATGGATTTCCCCCTTCAAATATGACAATAAAACCTTGCATAACCTTCTTACGTAAATCATTTGGTGATTTAGTGATTTCTTTTGCTTGAATGGGAATGTCCCTTACTATTTCCTCTAATGTTTGACTTTCTGACTCCGTGATAAATGGAAGTATGTCCTTATTTAGACGATCTGTATCAATTAATGTTTGAAAATAGGCAATATGAAACCCTTTGGAGGCGATCGATAAATCATGCATGACAAAATCACTTGATTGTTGAAACATCTGTAACGCATCTTGAAGTGTTTCTTTTCGTTTATCTTGAATTTGTTTCAACAGCCATCTTCCAAGCACTTCTATCACCCTTTCCGAATTCCCCATACATTGTCGCTTTTAGTATGAAATGGAATCAGAACAATTATGCGGTTGCAAGCTAACATTCTAAATAACATAATCAAAAAAACCTTCTGTTCCCATAAAAAAAGAACATAAGCATCAGCATGCTTACATTCTCAGTGCGTATGGACAGTCACAAGGATTTCTCCTCGCTCTAAACTAACATCTGACTTTATTAGTACAGGGTATGGATGAGGGTTTGTAAACCTAAAATCCGGTCCTCCCCACGAAACAGTTGCATCTCTGCCAGGAGCTACATAACCAATTTCTCTAGAATGCGTGTATCTTTCAACCATTTCTAAACCAGCCTTATCGACTGCATTAAACAACGTGGATGACGTTTGGCATATACCTCCTCCAATACCGATAACGAACTCTTTATTAACAATTTCCTTCGCTTCTTGATACCCCCGCTCTCTTGTTCTCTCTCCAACTGTTTGGTTAAATGAAAACGAGTCACCTGGACCTAAAACAACTCCTGAAATGGCCTCGGCTGATAATTTCACGTTTTGAGATCTCCCTGAAACGGCAGGGTTAAAATGTGTTTTAAATTCACCTATCGTTCGTTGATCAATCCCAACTAGATCTTCTTCTGAAACAGAAGGTGCAGTGACAGAAATCGGCATCACTAAATCTTTTGTTCCTGCTTCTAATTCTTGTAATTGGGCAACAAGCTCCTGCTCAGATAAAACCACTCGTTCTTTCCCTGGAGCAAATTCCCCATTTGGAAGGATGCGTGGATTTTCCATCGCTTTGTCTATTTGCATAGCTAACTCTCTAGCTAATTGTTGTAAAGCTTCTTTATCAAGCGAATGACTAAACATATATCCATAGTCATTTAGAACGACATCATGTTGTTGGTCATTCCATTCATCAATTAAATTAAGCTTCCAATATACAGGTTGTTTCCAATTCAATTCTGATTGAAAATAAGTAGAATGAGCAGCAACAGGTTTCGGTCCTTCAGCCGAAACATCATTGCTACACCCAGCTAATAATAAAAGAACAACAAGCCAACTTTTTTTCATCCCATATCCCCCTCTAACTTGTTCCAACACATTTACCAATATATGAGAGGAAATATGAATCATTCCAGGCAAATACACAATTCTTGTTAAAAATCGAGTACAAATCCCACTAAGCAATAGGAAGGCACGGAAAAAGGTAAAAACCAGAGACCACTGAAAAAAGGTGAAAACAGTACCTTTTTCAGTGGCCTTTCTAATAGTATGGCTTCATATTACTGCTCTTTCTTTCGCTTTCCTCCTTTAAAAACAATTGCACTTCTTTCATATTCTACATCCTTTACCCCAAGCCTAGCATTGACGACTCGGGCAATAGCAAAGAAATAATCCGAAAGCCGGTTTAGATATTTTAATACAATTGGATTCACCTCTGACCCGCGTTGTAGCCTTGTTACATAACGTTCAGCTCTCCTTGTAACAGTTCGGCACACATGCAGTGTAGCCGCGGCATCCGCACCACCAGGTAAAATAAATCTTTCTAATTCAGGAGCTTCTTCAACATAAACATCAATTCGCTTCTCTAAGAAATCTATCATTTCTTGTTTGGCTTTGTAAGGGTATTCTTTTGTCGCCCTTATCATCGCTAAATCTCCACCGCAATCAAACAATTCATGTTGAATTTTTATTAACTCCATTTTTATATCAGGAAACTGTTCTTCGTCCAACTGCGCCACAGCCTGACCGATAAATGAATTCAATTCATCTGTTGTACCGTATGCAATTACTCGAGTGTCATCCTTATCAAGCCTTCCTCCTATCACACTCGTTTTCCCCTCATCACCTGTACGTGTATATAACTTCATCTAACATCCTCCTTCATCCTATTATTATCTCATTAAAATATTACCCTTTTATGAAATCGCTTTTTTAACACGCTTCCTAAAAAATATGTACGTTCTATCCAAGATAGTAGTATTACCTGAGACGCTCCATTCATTTTAGTATACATGATTTTTGTATCCACATAAAAACACTAGATTTTCTAAATGTGAAAATAAAGAAACTATTGACAATCAACCACCTCTTAAGATAAAGTTTAAAACAATTTCATATGTTGAAAATAGGTACTTTGAATGTTGATTCAAAGTTTAAAAGGGAATCCGGTGAAAATCCGGAGCGGTCCCGCCACTGTAATAGAGGAGTTATTATGAATTGTCACTGGCCAATGGCTGGGAAGACCATGATGACGTTGATTCTAGAGCCAGGAGACCTGCCTATTTTAACAACACTGCTTTACCTACGGGAGATAGGGAGGTGTTAACAATATATCATTGATTTTTCTATGGATATCGTTACCCTATTTTCGGTAATGATATCCATTTTTTTCGTTTATAACATTATTTAGGAGGCTATTTCATGAAAACAGTTAAAAGCAGTAATTTAGGTTATCCTCGTATTGGTGAGAACCGTGAATGGAAAAAAACATTAGAATCATTTTGGGATTCTACAATCAGCGAGGAAATATTTTCCACACGAATGAAAAAGTACCGCCTGCACCACCTTCAAAAGCAAAAAGATAAAGGTATTGATTACATTCCTGTCGGTGATTTCTCTTACTATGATCATGTGCTTGATACGGCTTCTATGTTTGGATTAGTGCCGAAACGTTTTGCCCATACGTCAGGCCCTGTTTCTTTATCAACATATTTTGCCATGGCTCGAGGTACCCAAGGAGCACATGCATGCGAAATGACGAAGTGGTTTAACACTAACTATCATTACATCGTTCCAGAAATTGAAGATAAAGAACCCGAATTAGTTGAAAACAAACCGCTTCATGCATTCTTAGAAACGAAAAAAGAATTAAATATTATTGGTAAACCCGTTATTCTTGGACCTTTTACTTTCTTAAAACTAGCAAAAGGCTATAAAGAAGAAGAGTTTGCTAGCATCTTAAACAGTTTTGTTCCAGTATATACACAATTGTTGTCTGAACTTGCTGATGCCGGTGCGAAACTCGTACAAGTAGATGAGCCATATCTTGCTATGGATATAACAAACGAGGAAATGGAGATTTTCTCTAACCTTTACCGTGAAATTGTAACAAACGTACCCAATGTCGATATCTTATTGCAAACGTATTTTGAGTCCGTTTCTCACTATGAACAATTAGTACAAATTCCGGTTAAAGGAATTGGTCTCGATTTTGTATATGGCTATAAAGAAAACATTGATGCTATTGAACGATTTGGTTTTCCTGTAGATAAAGTATTAGGGGTAGGAATCATTGATGGAAGGAATATTTGGAGAAGCAATCTGCTAGAAAGTCATCAATTTTTAGATAGGCTTAACAAGCTTGTTCCGTTTAAAAATCAAATTCTACAACCATCCTCTAGCTTGCTGCACGTTCCTGTTTGTTTGGACCAAGAAACAGGGCTAGATCCAATTGTTAAAGAAGCTTTAGCTTTTGGCGACGAAAAACTTGATGAGTTACGGTTACTAAAAGAGGTGATAAATGACCCATCTCAGGCATCACAATCGTTATTGAACCGTCACCAACAGACGTTTGAAAAACTAAACCAATCAAATTGGCGTTTAAGAAAGGAAACTGCCGGGCTTCCTACAAAACGAACGAAGGAATTTCAGGAGAGATATCAATTACAAAACCAAAAATGGAATTTGCCTCTTCTACCAACAACAACAATTGGTAGCTTTCCTCAGACTACGGAGATCAGAAAAGCTCGATTTAAATGGAGACAAGGCGAACTATCAAATGATACATACGAGGCTAACATCAAGTCCATGATTGAAAGATGGATTCGCATTCAAGAAGAGTTAGATATTGATGTACTCGTACATGGAGAATTTGAACGAAATGATATGGTTGAATTTTTTGGTGAGAAGTTAAATGGATTTGCCTTTTCTAAAAATGGCTGGGTGCAATCATATGGATCACGCTGCGTTAAACCACCAATCATTTTCGGTAACGTATCACTCGATAAACCGATGACGCTTAATGAAACACTTTATGCTCAGTCTCTTACCGACCGTCCAGTTAAAGGAATGTTAACCGGTCCAGTTACAATTTTGAATTGGTCCTTTGTTCGTAACGATATCCCGCACAAAGAAGTGGCCTATCAAATTGCAGAAGCTTTACTAAAAGAAGTACAATCATTAGAAAATGCGGGAATTACCATGATACAAGTTGATGAACCTGCTTTAAGAGAAGGTCTACCATTAAAGAAAGAAAAACATGATGCGTATTTAAATTGGGCCGTTGAAGCCTTCCGTATGAGCACATCAGATGTAGCAGAAACGACACAAATTCATACACATATGTGTTACAGCGATTTTAATGAAATTATCGAAGCTATAAAAGAACTTGATGCCGATGTTATCTCCATTGAAACATCAAGAAGTCATGCGGAAATCATCTCAGCATTTGAGACAAATGTCTATGACAAAGGAATCGGACTTGGCGTGTACGATATTCACAGTCCTCGTGTTCCAAGTGAAGGTGAAATGACTTCAACTATTGAACGAGCACTGTCGGTTTTACCAGCTGAACTCTTTTGGGTAAATCCAGACTGCGGGTTAAAAACACGCGGCGAAAAAGAAACGGTTGCCGCTTTAGAGGTTATGGTGAAGGCTGCGAAATCTGCAAGAAATCAGCTAACCAAACAAGTCACTCAATAAGAAGGAGCTGCAAATGAGATATGAACTAATCACCTTTTTAAAGCAAACAAAAGATGAGAAAGTTATTCTTGTTTTTATTAAAAATATGGACCGCAAAAGCTTACTGACATTATTTCATTATCTCTCATTCACTGATTCGAAAACAAAAGAACGCTGGATTGCTGCTTATTATAAGTTATCGACCTAATAAGGATAAAAAAGATCTTCCTCTACAACTATAATAGTAGAGGAAGACCTATTATTACCTAAGATTGTCTATTCCCTGGAATGAAGAAGGAAAATGTCGTTCCTTCATTCATTTTACTGTGAACGGATATATGGCCATCGTGCGCTACTACGATATTTTTCGCAATTGCAAGACCAAGACCTGTCCCTCCACGTCCTCTCGTCCTAGCTTTATCCGCTTTGTAAAAGCGTTCAAACACATATGGCAGATCTGCTTCCGGTATGCCTGAGCCTGTATCAACAACATCAAATTTACATCCTTCATTATAACCGCGAATAATTAGCTTGACTTTACCATTTTCACTTGTATGTCGAATTGCATTATGCAATAAATTTGTTAACACTTGCTCAATTCGATCTGGATCACATTTTATCGTTGTCACGTCAACCATCTCTAATGAAACATCAATTCCTTGCTCTCTAGCTAAACCATGGAATTTCCGAATAACACGTTCTGCAAATGACTGAATATCCAACTCTTCTTTATTCAGTTCAACATGTCCAGCTTCCATTCTAGCAATATCAAGAAGTTCATTTACTAATCTACCCATTCGTAAAGACTCATCATAAATGATTTTAGCAATTTCTTTTTTCTCTTCATCAGAGCCAGCAATATCATCAATAATTGCTTCACTATACCCTTGCAACATTGAGATAGGTGTCCGTAGCTCATGTGAGACATTGGCAATAAAGTCTTTACGAAGTTTATCATGCCTGCGATCTTCCGTCATATCTCGAAGAACAGCGACTGCTCCCCGTATCTCCTGACGATCGTATAATGGTGTCATTAAAACCGTCCAGCTTCTCCCTTGCATTTCTACTTCAGCTACTTGTTCTTTTTCTAACAAAACAACCTTCTCAAACAATGTTTGTAGTGCAGCTGGTAGTGGTTCATCACTATCATGCTTCATTCCCTGCTCATAGTACCAAGATTGAATAAATCGCTCAGCCGGTGGATTAGTCAAAACAACCCGGCCTTTCTTATTTAACGTAATAACACCATCAGCCATACTCCCTAAAATGCGGGAAAGTTGCTCCTTCTCTTGGTTTAAGGCATTAATATTCGTATTTAATTCACGACCCATTCGGTTAAATGCAATTGCTAGGTGACCAATCTCATCATGAGTAAGGATCGGTATTTTTGTGTCAAATTTACCTTGAGCCACCTCTAAAGCTACTTCCCTCATTTTACGCAAAGGTGCATTAATTCGAGTCGATAAGAAGAAAGCAAAAATCGTTGTTAGAACTAACGCAATACCAGCGGAGAAATAAATAATTTGCTTTGTTTCATTCGACGCCTCTTCAATCGCAGCTAATGATTGATACAGAAATACAGCCCCATCATCAAATCGCTCAGGAGACAGCGGAACGCCTACAACCATAATCTCGGAATGAACTTCTTCTCCATCTCCAACAAAAATAAAGTCTCCTTCTGTCATCACGACTTTTTCACCAGAAAACACTTGTGATAATGTCTCATCTGTAAAAAATGTATCCAGCGTTACTTGATGAGCTTCAGCTTCATCTGTGCTCCATGTTTTCTCTCCATCTACAAGGATAATAATATGGGTATCAAAAGCCTGCCCATATTGATCAATCGTATAAAGTGCATCTCTTTCATTTTCGTAGCCTTCATACATAGAAGCAATCATTGTCGCATGGTTAACAAGCTGCGACTCTGCCTCATTTACATGGAATCTCTCAAATGATTGAAGCATCAGCACCATCAAAATACTAAGGACAACAGAGACTAAAGCTAAAATGGTAAACCAAAGCTTCCCTACGACACTTCGCCAAAACATTCTTACTTCACAGCCTCAAATTTATAACCGATCCCCCATACAGTGGAAATCATTGAAGCAGCTTCAGGTGAAATTTTATTTAATTTTTCACGTAACCGTTTAATATGCGTATCAACCGTACGTAGATCTCCAAAGAAGTCGTAATTCCATACATCTTTTAATAACTGCTCTCTAGAAAACACTTTATCAGGCGACTGAGCCAAATAATGAAGCAGTTCATATTCTTTCGGAGTCAGGCTAATTTCTTCATCTGACACTGTCACTCGATGTGCGTCATTATCAATCATTAAATGTTGAAAAACCAATACATCTTTTGCTTGTGTGTCCGTTTGCAAAAATTTAGTTGAAGAAGACCGTCTTAATAATGCCTTTACTCGCAAGATGACCTCGCGAGGGCTAAATGGCTTAACAATGTAATCATCTGTCCCTACTTCAAATCCTTGCACTCGGTTTGCTTCCTCCCCTTTTGCAGTCAGCATCATCACTGGTGTAGCCTTTGTTTTCCTCAGTTCTTGGCAAACTTCTATTCCATCCATTCCAGGCATCATAATATCTAGAAGGATTAAGTCGTACTCCTCACCAAGAGCCAATTCTAATGCTTGCTCACCATTCTCTGCTTCTTCTACTTCATAGTTTTCACGCTCTAGATACATCTTTAACAATCTGCGAATTCGATCCTCATCGTCCACTACTAAAATTCGTGCTTCTTTTTCCATATCTAATTCCTCCTCCTATCGAGCTGTATTTATCAATTTTATCATGTATAACAAGATGAAAGGAAAACCACGCATCTACATTCCTTCTTAAAAAGTCAACCTAAACTTTTTCTAAGGGCTTCAAGGAAGGTGCAATAAGTAACTTTACTTTATTAAAAGCCTGCTATGATTGAGGTCTCATAGCAGGCAAGCAACGTCAGAGCCACGCCTTGTTCATTGAGGTACAGAAAAAGGTCGATCGAAGCCTTTTCGTAGGTAATTCAACTAGTGAGGACTTTTCTTATGTTATAAGGCGTATGAGTGCAAACCTGCGATAACAAGGTTAACAAACACTAAGTTAAACATAATAATGGCGAACCCAATTACACATAGCCAAGCTGATTTCTCTCCATGCCATCCTTTTGATAACCGTAAATGTAAATAGGCAGCATAGAAAAGAAATGTAATGAGTGCCCACACTTCTTTCGGATCCCACCCCCAGAAGCGTGTCCAAGCAATTTGGGCCCAAATCATGGCGAAGATTAGTCCACCTAGGGTAAATATCGGGAAGCCAATTGCAATGGCACGATAACTTACTTCATCAACTGCTTGAGGGCTAACTCCCTTTAATATCGGTTGGATTGCTGCACCAATTCGTTTCCGTAAAACGAACCTTAACACCCAATACAGGACAAAGCCTGAGAATAGAGACCAAATAACTGTATTTAAGTCATTAGCTACAATAATGGCCGGAGCGTGAACAATTGGTGACATAACTCCTTCCGTTAAAAGTTGCCCCTCATTCGGACCAACTAAGGCTGGGAGAGTATACGTCATTTCTGCTTCCATTCCATTTTCATTGATGTATGCAAAATTCGCTTCATAATTCATTGCATTAAAAATAGAACCCATTAAAATAAAACCAACTAAACTTAAAATGGCATACAAAACAAATTCCAATGATCGAGTTTGTTTATTTGCTTCAGTAAAATCTATCGTCCGAATAAGGTAAATAAGGCCTGCTACAAAACCTATAGCAAGGATCCCTTGACCAATTGCGGTTGTAATAACATGAATTTTCAGCCAAATACTTTGAAGGGCAGGAATAAGCGGGGCCACTTCACCAGGAAACATTGAGCCATATGCAATAATGAGCATAACAATTGGCATTGTAAACAACCCAAGATAATTAGAGCGATAAATAGCATAAATAATAACAAATGCAAAGCCAATCGCGATTCCAAGGAATGTCATATACTCAAACATATTACTAACTGGAGCATGTCCTGAATGAATCCAGCGTGTGATAAAATACGCAATTGATAATAAAGAACCTAAAATTGACAATAGGAAGCCGAAAAAACCCCACCTGTTTCCGGTCATTTCCCCTTGTTTGTCACGCCATTTCTTCCCTGTAATAGAGACAGTAAACGCAATCGTCGCTAATAGATAGACGAAAAAGGCAAAAAGTAGGAAATTTGAACTAATTGCTGCCATTTGATGTATCCTCCTCACAAAAAGGGCTAGGAATGTCTCCATTCCCAATCCCTTTCCTAAAACCTAAAATATTTTAATTTAACTTTTGTTGTTTACTTCTTCTTCTTCCACCTGATCGACCGGAGCAGATAAGGATGTATCAGAGATTACGTAATCAATTTCTTTTCTTAGTGCAAGATAGTTTTTATTCGTATGACCAGCTATCCAAACCTTTCCATCTATTCGTTGGAACCAAATTCGACGGTGTGCCCAGTAAGAACCTTGAACAAGACCAATCATAAAGATAAATCCACCGATAATCAAGATAGGGAGCGTATAATCCTTCCGGACAATTAGAGCAGAGACATGCTTTGTTTCTACATCTACAAAGGTCATCTTGAAATCATTTTCCCCCATCGGTTCAAGGTTTGTCCGAATTCCAACAAAACTAACTTCTCCCTCTGGGGTATCAGGTGTAAACATCTCAAATATAAACACTGGATTATCTGGAATTTGCGAGCGAGTTGAAGGGACATTGGAGCTAGACATCACGAAGTCTGGAAAATACTCTCTTATTTCAATTCTATACCCCTCACCAAGATCATAAACGGACTCTGGATTAAATAAATCTATATCAATTTGACCAAACGTTTCACCGGTTTCTTTGTCCTCAAGTACAAAACTCATACTGTTTAATTCATGAAGCTTGTAATCAACTTGATAGAGGGCAAAATCATCAAACTTCATAGGCTCATTTACTCGTATTTCCGCTCGATCTATTTCTACTAAATCTCCTTCAGAACCAACTGCTCCTGTATTTTCTCTCTCGTATAAAACAGCGTTAGTTTGATACGTTCGAACAATCGGTCCTCCAGCTCTTTGCATCGCCTCTCCGAATACATAATCATCTTCATCGTAAAGTTCTATAATAAACTCTTCATTCCCAATATGGTACTGCCCGCCTGTAGTTGGAACGACCGTGGTTTCTCCTTCTCGAATCCACATATGCTCATCAACGTACATACCAGGAAAATAGCGCAGCATACAACCAATCAAAAAGATGATCAAACCAATGTGGTTAATATATGGCCCCCAGCGCGCAAACCTTCCCTTTTCTGCAACTAGATTCCCGTTTTCTTCAGAGATGCTATACTTTTTCTCTTTTAACTTCTTTTTTACGACATCAAACGACTCATCAATGTCTTTTACTTCAGACGTCCCAAACACACGTTGTCTTTTTAAAAAATTCGCATGCCTTGTTACCCTTTGCGTTTTTAACGCACGGTATAACGGAAAAAAACGATCAATACTAGCAATTAAAATGGATACCCCTAAACTAGCAATTAGAAGCATGTACCACCATGAACTATATAAATTGTGAAAGCCTAATTGATAATACAATTGGCCCGTAAATCCGTATTCCGCTGCATAATAATCTTCAGGTCTAACAGAAGGCGGGATGTACATTTCTTGCGGATAGATTGTCCCTAATGCTGAAGCAAGAAGAGTGATGACAATAATCCATATTCCTACTTTTACAGAAGAGAAAAACATCCAAACTTTATCTATAAAGGTTGTTGTGTACGTTTGAGACCTTCTAGCCACGCCTTCATATTTCATATCTAGTAGCTTTTCTTGTTTGTCATTCGTTCCAAGCGGCTTCCCACACGATTCACAAACAATCGTTCCACGTGGGTTTACGTGGCCGCACTCACACGTTAAATTACTCATTTCCCCACACCTCAATTATGTTCCAGGCTTAATCTCTTCCATGAAATCTCGCACCATTTGCTCTGTCATACCACCTGTGAACACTCGTACAATCACTCCATGTTCATCGATCAATACAGTTGTTGGCAACGGCCTAATTCCATATGCTTCAATGACATTTAATCCATTATCGATTGCAATTGGAAATGTTAAGCCGTGACGATTTGCAAATCGTTCAACCGTAAGTTTAGGCTCATTGGCATTAACGGCAATAATTTCGACGCCTTTCTCTTTATATTCAGCGTATAGCTCTTCCATAATCGGCATTTCTTTTACACACGGAGGACAATACGTTCCCCAAAAATTTAAGAAGACACCTTTTCCTTTAAATTCCTCGAGTTCAATACGTTCACCTTCTAAGTCATGCAATACAAAATTAACAGACAAATCCCCAGCTTTAGCCACACTCCGATCTGCCATAAAGTTGGAGTAAAATGTATAGGCAAGCGCTAACGCAATAATCGCCAAAATACTCGATCTCATTATTAATCTTTTTTGTTTCAACAACAAATCCCCCTTTCCAAAAACACCATACGCTATTTCCTCTATTATAACGTTAGAAACTGTATGTAACTATGGGAGCTTTATGACGGTTTCGTGACAGCTAATTCACGTAAATGCTTGACTTCAATAGGTTTAAGTGGTCGAACATCGCCAGGGTTCATCCCCCTTAAGTCTAAAAAGCTATACTGCTCACGCTTTAATTTCATTACAGGGTGTTCAATCGCATCAAACATACGACGTACTTGGCGATTTCTCCCTTCATGAATTGTCAATCGAATAATGGCTGTTTGTTTCTTCTTATCTATTGACATCATTTTCACTTTCGCAGGGGCTGTTTTTCCATCTTCAAGCATGATACCATTTTGTAGTTGTTTTAACTTTTCTCTCGATGGGATACCTTTTACTTTCGCTACATATACTTTTTCCATTTTAAATTTAGGATGCATAAGCAAATTAGCAAAGTCCCCATCATTCGTCAGCAAAATCAAGCCAGATGTATCATAATCAAGTCTCCCAACTGGAAACACACGTTGTTCGATTTCAAGAAAGTCCGTTACTGTTTTACGACCTTTTTCATCTTTCACACTCGATATAACACCACTTGGTTTATACAAAAGAAAATATACTGGTTCCTCTTTATCAATTGGAACACCTTCTACTTCGATTTCATCTTTGTTCGGCGTTACTTTTACTCCTAACTCACGTACTACTTTGCCGTTTACTCTTACTTTTCCATCAATGATTAATTGTTCTGCCTTACGCCGTGATGTTATTCCAGCTTGGGCAATTACTTTCTGTAACCGTTCCATCTCGTTCACCTCATGTACCATCATACTCTTCCAATAATTAATTCTCAAGCGAAAGAAATTTCAACCTATTATATAAATAGAAAACGCTATGGAGATTTGACAGCTCTCCATAGCGTTCGTTGCTCCTATCACACCATTATGTTTAAATTCTCATTGAAATATACTTCGTCTCTAGAAACTCTTCTATACCGTGATGTCCTCCTTCTCTCCCTAATCCACTTTCCTTAAAGCCTCCAAATGGAGCTTGAGCAACTGAAGGAAGAGCATCATTGACACCTACAATTCCATATTGAAGCGCCTCACTCATTCGAATCGCATTCGATAGATTTTGTGTATAAAGGTAAGCTGCTAAACCGAAACGAGAATCATTGGCACGCTCTATCACTTCATCAATTGTGGAAAAAGTAGAAACTGGTGCCACTGGGCCAAATGTTTCTTCCATCATACAAATCATTTCATCAGTCGCCCCAGCAATAACCGTTGGCTCATAAAACAATCCAGCAATCGTCTCTCCACCAATTAATACTTGAGCCCCTTTATCTTTTGCATCCTGAACCTGCGCAACGACTTTCGCAACCGCATCCTCATTAATTAGCGGGCCGATGTCATTTCCATCTTGCAAACCATCGCCGACCGATAAATTTCTCACTTTATCAATAAACTTTGCTAAAAATGGTTTAACAACATCTTCATGTACATAGATTCTGTTAGCGCATACACAGGTTTGCCCAGCATTACGGAACTTTGAAGAAATTGCCCCTTCTGCTGCTAAATCCAAATCAGCATCATTCATAACAATAAATGGCGCATGTCCACCTAATTCTAGAGATAATTTCTTTACTGTATCAGCCGCTTGTCTCATCAGAAGCTTACCGACTTCAGTTGAACCAGTGAACGTCACTTTTCTAACACGCTCATCACTCATCCATGTTTGGCCAATTTCTTTCGGGTCACCAATAACTACATTAATTACACCCGCAGGAATTCCAGCCTTCTCAGCAAGTTTAGCTAAATATAAAGCCGTTAGAGGCGTTTGTTCCGCTGGCTTAATCACAGCCGTACAACCAGAAGCAAGTGCCGGTGCTATTTTTCTTGTAATCATAGCAGCCGGAAAGTTCCATGGTGTAATCGCAGCAATAACACCAACAGGTTGTCTATGAACAAAAAGTCGTTTATTCGAAGCCGAAGCTGGAATCGTTTCTCCGTAAATTCGTTTTCCTTCTTCTGCATACCAAGATAGAAAGCTATTGGCATACCCTACTTCTCCGATTGCTTCCTTTAAGGGTTTTCCTTGTTCCGCTGTCATTAACTTGGCAATCTCTTCTGTTTCCTCTTTAATTAATTGATGCCAGTTCATCATCAATTCACTACGTTCATTCGCGGTTAGAGTAGACCATTTTGAAAAGACTTCGTGAGCCGCATCAACGGCACGTTCTGCTTCTAAAGCTCCCCCTTTAGGTACTTTCCCAACTAACTCACCTGTAGATGGATTTATTACATCTATTTGCTCATTGAGTGAAACCCATTCACCACCAATGAATAGCCCCCATTTGTTCATGTTGGTTCTCCTCCTTTACTTAATACGTTCTTGTCTTTCTCTTAATGAAATTTTTACCATAGATTACTAGTCAAAGCAAGATTTTCAACTCTAATAAGCACTAGAGTTGCTCCCCTTCACTAATTCAGATTTAGAGGCCTCCATAATATTTGAATTTTACTAAGAGGCACCCATTCAAAAAGGAGAAACGCTACTGCAACATTATTCAAACAAATAAAAAAAGAGTCTATGATTTTTTATTTTGTTCAATATTATTAATCGACTCTCCCGTTGGAATACTAAACAATCTGCTTTTTGGCTCATATATAGTTTGAGAAGGCCAAAGTCCATGATGCCCCGAAACAATATAACTTGTTAGACAAGCAAGAAAAAAATACTCTATTCCTTTTCCATCAAACAACTCAACAGCCAACAAAAACGCTGCAATGGGAGTATTAGCTCCTCCAGCAAATGTAGCAATCATACCAATTCCAGCAAGGAAAGAAAGTGGCAAATCAAAAAGACCGTAAAGGGCATTTCCTAAAGTTGCCCCCATAAAGAATAAAGGGATTGCTTCTCCTCCGACAAAGCCGGTTCCTAATGTAACTGCAGTAAATACGAGTTTAGCTAGAAAGGCAAAAGGAGGGACTTCTTCTTTAAAAGATTGTTCCAACATATCTAATCCACGTCCGTTGTAGTCTACTGTACCTAATATTATAGTTAACACTACAATAATAATTCCCCCTACACACGCTCTTACCATATGGTTTTTCTTTGTGTATTTTTCAGAAACTTTATGAATCCCGTGCCTCAATTGACAGTATAGAACACTTAGAAGACTAAAAATAATGGCTAATAATATTACTTTACTAAATGAAAATACGGAGTGCTCTGGAACTGTTTGTATAATGAATGATTCATGCTCTACTCCCCAAGCTTTTTCAGTTATATAATGACCGACAAAACTTGCTACAAGACAAGGTACAACTGCATCATATTTCATTTTTCCTAAAGTGGTCATTTCCATTCCAAAGATTGCTCCTGTTATTGGAGCTCCAAAAGCTGCCCCAAAGCCAGCACTAATTCCGCTCATCAACAAAATTTTTGTATCAATTAGATTTACTCTGAAGAAGCGATTTATTGCTTCAGCTGCACTCCCCCCCATTTGGATGGCAGCCCCTTCTCTTCCAGTCGATCCCCCAAATAAAATTGTAATAAATGTTCCCAAATAAACGAGAGGACCTAACCTTCGTAACATCTTCGTTTTTCCATGAACCCCTTCTATTACGAGATTATTTCCTTTATATAAATCCTTCCCAGCTTTCCTGCCGTAGTTCATATAGATATAACCCAGAACTAGCCCACCTAAAGGGAGGAAAAAAATAAGCCATGAATTTTTTTCTCTTGTATCTCCCAGTAAATCATTTGTATGTAAAAGAATAGCCGTTGTCGATCCTATGATTATCCCAATGACAGCCCCTAAAACGATCCATTTTGAAAGGGTTAAAATCAACGTTTTAGACTTTAGTACTACATTCATACGTTCTCCCCTCATTTCAAATGCTTTGGATGTTCAATTTTATGTTCTTTATTTTTCACTTCCGTAAATAAGTTCGGCGGTTCACTTGATTGGGTGATTGGCGTTTGTATAGCTGAATTAGGCATGTTCGTTTGAAGTAGAGATAGTAGCATTTGAATATCCTCTTTAGTAGCATATTGCTTTTCAGGTTTTAGCATATATCCTAATTGACCATTTGATTCAATTGTTGCCCACTGAAGGTCACTTATTTTCTGGATTCCCAGCTGTCTCATTCTAACCTCAAGCATATCAACAGTTAACCTTAGTTTTTTTAGGTTTTCTTCGTTTAATTTTCCGTCCTCTACGACAATAACCGATTTGCTATAAAAAAAGCACTCAAGAACATCAAATTTCAACACGATATATTCGATGAAAAGAAGCGTTAGGACAAGTAATAATGTAATTAGCATAGTAATCCATATATTCCTATCACCTACAGGCTGAATAATTAATGAGCCTACTGCTACCATCATGACCGTTTGTGCGACCGTCAATTGAGAGATCGACTTTCTGCCCGCTAAACGTAATATTAATACTCCGCCAAAAACAATAACAATTGCTTTCCAAATAAAATGTAAATCCAACTAGAATGCCCCCTTAGTTTACCCCCTTAGTTTACCCTTATTTATGTAAAGAACAGGGTCTAACTTTACCTTTTAGCTTTTGTTATTATGTTTAAAACCATCCCACCGTTCTATAAACTCATCTCACAAAAAAATGCTTCACTTCAACTAAGAAGCAAAGCATTATATCGTATTTTAATTTCAAATATTATTACACTCCAAACACGTACGTTACAATAAGAATAGAAGCAATGATCCCAACAATATCAGCTAACAAACCTACCTTCAATGCATCTCCCATCTTTTTAATTCCAACTGCTCCAAAATAAACTGTTAACACATAAAATGTCGTATCTGTACTACCTTGCATTGTTGATGCAAGTCTTCCTATAAAAGAATCTGGTCCATAAGTAGCAATTAAATCAGATGTCATCCCTAAAGCACCCGTTCCAGAAATCGGTCGAATCATTGCCAGTGGAACGATTTCTGAAGGGACACCAATGGCCTGAAGGGCAGGCTTCATCAATTCGATAATAAAGTCCATTGCACCTGAGGCCCGAAAAACAGATATAGCCACGAGCATCCCTACTAGATAGGGAATGATAGAGATCGCCATCCCAAAACCTTCTTTTGCTCCTTCAACAAATGTTTCATATGTTGGTACCTGCTTGTACGTTCCATACATAAGGACAAACGCGATTAAGACAGGAATAAACCAAATCGAAATGACTGTGATCCATTCCATCTAGACACGCCCCTTCCTCACTCGCCTAAAATAAAAATACCGATCGATTAATATCGCACCAATTGTCGAACAAGTCGTTGCTACTAGAGTCGTCCCGACAATTTCTGTTGGTGATACAGACCCATAACTCATTCTAATGGAAATCACCGTTGTTGGAATTAATGTAATACTAGCCGTATTAATTGCAAGTAACGTAATCATCGATCGACTAGCTGAGTCTCGTCCCCCATTTAATTCTTTTAGCTGCTGCATCGCTTTAATCCCCATAGGAGTTGCGGCATTTCCCAACCCAAAAAGGTTAGCTGTCATATTCGATAAAATATAACCCATGGCCGGATGGTTGGCCGGAACTTCAGGGAATATTCTAGTAGCAATTGGACGCATAAGCTTAGCAAGAACTTTTAAAAGTCCTCCTTCTTGTGCAATCCTCATTAAACCAAGCCAGAAGACGAGGATGCTAATCAAACCAAGACAAATGGTCACAGCATCCTTCGCCCCAGCAAAAATGGCTTCATTCACTTCTTCCATTCGACCATTTACTGCCCCAAAGGCAATTCCAATGACAAGCATCGCTACCCAAATTTTATTAATCACTACTTCTCACCCCAATGGTTAAAGAAAAAAGATCGAGAAAGCGGGTCCAAAATCCTTTCTTTTCTTCTATTTCGGGAGGGTCGTATAACAATGGGACCTGCCCAATTTCTTTGTTATTAATAAATAATTCTACCTTGCCCACAGGTTGTGGTGGAATGTAGTTATTCTTTCGTTCCTCACTAGGTGGTTTATAAAGAGTTACCTCTTTAGAGAGGGCTTCTTGTTCAGATTGTGACAATGGATATTTAAATGAGTAAGGTGCAGATACATGATCCTTATAAAATTCATCCTCAATACCTTCTTGAATTCCTTCTTCTACTAACACTTCTAAGTCATAGGTTTCAAACGCCCAGTTGAATAAGTTCATATGATCATGCCAATCACTAGGTGCATTTAATGTTACAGCGATCAATTTCTCATCATCTTTCTCCGCTGTTGATACAAGAGTACGCTTTGCTCGTTTTGTATAACCGGTTTTTCCCCCTGTTGAGTATTTGTAAAGTTCGGTTAAGAGTCTATTCTTATTGTGCCAAACACGGATTTGCTCTCCTTCTGAACGGTAATTTTTCGTTGAGGAAATGTCACGATACATTTGATTGTCCATTGCATATTGTGTCAGCAATCCCATATCATAGGCAGAAGAATAGTGATCTTCATGGTCATCAAGGCCATGTGGATTTTGAAACATCGTATTATTCATTCCTAACTGCCCAGCTTTTTCGTTCATTAAATAAACAAACCCTTCAAGGCTACCACCAACATGTTCGGCGATTGCCACTGCTGAATCGTTGCCGCTACGAAGCATGAGTCCATAAACGAGATCCTTCAGTTTAATCTCTTCTCCTGCGCGTAAATAAATAGAAGATCCTTCTGTTCCTTCTGCACGGGAAGATACTTTTACCATCTCTTCCATTTTTCCTGATTCAATCGCAAGGATAGCAGTCATGATCTTTGTAATACTTGCAATTCTAAGTGGCTCATGTTCGTTTTTCCCATATAAAACTCGTCCCGATTCCTGCTCAATTAGGACAGCAGCCTGTGCAGAAACCGAGAAATTACGTTGCTCTGCGTTTGCATGAAGTGGCAAAATTGGAATAACCAATAAGATAGCAATGACGATAAGTCCAAGTTTTTTTCCCATTTTCTGATCCCCGTCCTGTCATTATAATGTTATCTCCTGATGAGACACATTACGTGCCTGTCTTTTTTCATCTCTTATTAGCCAAGTCTATGCAGGACAACCAATGATATGACAATGACCTTCGGAATCATAAACGAACTTGTTTATCTTTATAAGATTAGGAAATAATGAATAAGACTATCTAAATGAGAAGGACGAGTAAAATATGTTATTAGAACTTGCTAATATTTTTGGTCGTATCTTAACTATTTTCCCGTTATTGCTAGCAATGACTTTATTCATGGGAAAAAGGTCTATTGGGGAAGTACCTATCTTTGATTTTCTCATTTTTGTTACGCTTGCAAGTGTTACAGGCGCGGATTTAGCTGATCCTTCTGTCAGTCATATTCATACAGCTTTTGCGATCGTCGTTATTGGTTTTTTCCAAAAAGCGATCGCAAAACTATCCATAAAAAAACGAAAATTCGGGAAGTTTATCACATTTGAGCCAACGGTAGTCATACGAGATGGACAGTTATTAGTCCATAATTTACAATCGATTCAGTATTCTATCGACAATATATTCCAGCTACTCCGTCAGAAAGATGTTTTTGATATTAATGAGGTTAAGATTGGTGTTATTGAAGCTAATGGGGAGCTTAGTGTCCAAAAGAAGCCTGAGAGCTCCTCTCCAAGCATTGAAGATTTAGGGATTAAAAAGAAGAGTAGTGGAATTTCCTATCCCATTATTATTGAAGGGAATTTTCAAGAAGAAATTTTAACAGAACTCGGTGTAACAAAAGAATCCATTCGGTTGCGTTTGCATAACGAGGGAATTGCAAGAACTGAAAGTATTTTTCTGTGTACAATAAATAATGAAGGAGAACTGCACCTTTCATACACAAATAAAGACGACAAGTATCAACGAATTCAGCACTGAAATTCTTCGATTTATAGATGTTCCCACCCCTGGGAACATCTTTTTTATTGTCCTTTACTCTTTTAAATATCCACTCATATCGTCTAACAATTTATCCATTTGTTTAGCATACCCTTTGTACATTTCCTTTGCAGTTGCATTTTCTGTTTGCAACGAAAAGTTAACTAAATTAGCTTGAAGCTGCTTAATATTTGCTGCTACTAATAGCTTTTGTTTGATTTGTGGCATTTTTATTGTATCGTTATACAAGTCAATATACACATTTCCCATCGAATCAATTTGAGCAACGAATACATCAGAAAAACTCTTTGCTCCCTGTTTCATTATTTCACCAAGCAGCCATTCTTTCGTATAACCATATTCACTTAAACTTCTTTCCATCACATTCCCATCTATTATGACAATTCGCGGTTCACGTTCCCGTTCAACAACTTTTCCGATATCCTTTGGAGTTAATGGCTGCAACTCGCTTTTTTTCATAACACTTATTTGTCCATTTTTCTCCATAACAGCTGTTTCAATATCGGAAAGTTTAAAGAAATCTTTTTGACGTAGACTAATCATCATTTCATCTACCGTTAAATTCTCTTTTTTTAGATTTTCTTCAAGGATTTTTCCGTTTTTAATTAAAATGGTGGGATGACCTTCCGTTACTGTCCGAAAGCGAAATGACTTCAATTCAATCTTAGAAATTACAATTGGAATGATAGCCCAGATTAGCATTCCAAGAAGGAAGTTAGACATTCTCACCTCAGTTCCAAACGTTAATTCCGCCGAAATACTCCCGATTGAAATCCCTACTATATATTCATAAAATGTCATGTCTCTGAGATGTTTCTTTCCCATCAACCTAGCTAAAAAAAGCATAAAAAGAATACCGGTAACACCTCTAATTAAAACCGTTTCTAACTCTGTCATTATCCCACCTCTTATTCTAAGGAAAGCGTACTTTTTTTATTATTGGGTAAAGTAAGAGTAAGCATACTATAGATATAAGGAGAACTAATATGGGTAAAAGAATCACTTTTATATTGGGACTATGTCTGGTTTTCATGACGATTTCAGGCTGTAATGTTGGGGATTTTGTTAAAACGGAAAAAGATGAATTATTATTCATCAAAATTTCAGAGCTACAGCATTTGATTGAAAAAGAAGAATGGGACAATGCCCTCGAAAACATTAGAGAATTCGAAAATACATATTCAAAGCGAAAATGGAAGGTACAGCTTTTAGCTGCACTAGATGATTATAAAGACATTGAATTAGAAGTTGAATTGTTGAAAGAAAATGTGAAAGATGAGGATCAAGTAGAGAGCTTAATACGGTTAAGACAAATTCACTATCGGATGAATTTTATCTATAACATGTAAAAAGGACCCAGGGCCAGCTCAAAACCTTGAGTTAGCCCTACATTTAATGCTAGTAACTTCAAACTTCTGAATCCATTTTAAAACTTGGTTCTTCCTGCTCAATTTGCTCCATCCGTGTTTCAAGTCCATCAATAATTTCTTGAATCTGTGTCGCAGCTTTGGCATACTTTTCTTTGGCCATTTCATCTTTCGTTTGAAGTGCAAATGTTTCAAAATTTGCTTGTACACTTTTGGCATTGGCTAATGCTTGTCTAACCTGTGTTCCTACTGTCACTTTTATCTCCTCCTTCTCGAGCCATGACTATATATTTTCCTCCTATGATCATTTTATTTACTATGGAGATTAGGCCTTTACCTATGCCTTTGTGTTTTTGATAGCCAAAATTCATGTGAGCTTTGTTGACATAAAACTAAACTAATTTTCCAGAATAATGTTGCCTTTTTGATCATATAGGTAGATAAACTTAGACAGGCATTAGGGGGGAATAAAGTGCCTTTCCTATATGAAAATGGGTGGATTTTATTTATTCTTTCAGAAGGGCTTACTTGGTTAGCGGCACTATTGTTTTTTATTTGTCGTTACAGGTTGAAATTAGATCGTGTTAGTCAGTGGTGTTTGACACTCATTATCCTATGTACTCTTTTTCAAGGCTTATTAGCTGGCATTAACTACTATTTCACAGGCAAAGTTTCTTTTTTTCAAATCGTTATTATACTTTTTATTATTTATGCAAGCACTTTAGGAAGCGCAGATTTTAAACGCATGGATCAATATATACAAAACAAATTTGAAAAACATCGTAAGTTACTTAATACAGTTGAAAAAATCGATCACCTCAGGCCCTATATAAAGTTTCGGCGACAGTTATTTTTCATACATACCATTGCTTTTATTGCTATACACATTGCGTGGTTCGCCATAGATATCAACACATCAAATAGTTTACCTGCCTATCAATTGTTTTATTTTAATGAATGGCTTCAACACCCGCACCAAGGATTGTTTCATAGTCCAGTTTTCAATATCATTAGTTACATGTGGAGTATTGTCTACCTCTTTGATGTATATATTTTTTTGATTTATACGTTCCTTTCGTATAGGCTGCTAAATAACCAGTAAAGTAAACTATAAGAAAAGCCACAGAAGGTACCTGTCGCTTTTCTTATACTTATCTTCATTTTATTGATTTTGGTTAAATTGCGGTTCTTCTTGAAGGACTTGATCATAGCGAGTTTCTAATTGTTGTACAATGTTTTTTTGTTGCTGGGCTAGCTGTTTGAACAATTGTTTTGCTTGCTGATTTTCCGTTTCCAAGCTGAACTGTGTCAAGCTTGCTTCAACACTTTGGGCAGAAGCTAAAGCTTGTTGAATCTGCGTTTGAACAGTCATTTCATTTTGCCCCCTAAGTATAAATTAATGATGGTACAAGCTTAATATGGTTTGAAAAATCGTTTCTATACAAACTTTAAATAATGTGTGCTGCAAAAGAACATAATAGTAATTAAAGATTACAAAAAGGTTTGATCTAATGGTACTTGAGACTTTAAAATTGGCTGGATTATTTCTTTTAGTTTTTATTGTTATGCGTCTACTTGGCAAAGGACTATTATCACAGTGGACAGCCTATGATTTAGTAACAGTTATTTTTCTATCTTATGCAGCATTGGGAGCCATCAAGGTTCAAAGCTTCTTTCATGCGATAATATGTATTACCTTGATTGGATCTCTTTATCTTACATTATCTAAATTAAGCCTCTACGAAGGACTTAGTCGTTTCACTATTGGCGAACCAACCATATTAATTAAAAATGGTGAAATTGTTCAAAAGAATTTGAAAAAAGTTCGCTATTCTATAACGGAACTATTATCAACGATTCGTACATTTGGATACCCAGTAATTGAAGAAATTGAATATGCTATTTTAGAACCAAATGGTCATATAAGTGTTATTCCTAAAAATAATTTACGTTATCTAACTCCGAGAGACTTAGACTTAAATCCTGAATATACAGGGTTACCAATAACTGTTATTGCTGAAGGTAAAGTGAAATATGAAAGCCTGACTTTTATAAATAAAACAGAAGAATGGTTACTTTCAGAATTAGAACATAATGGATACTATAGCTTTAATACTATTTTTTACGCATATGTTAGAAGTCATAACCATTCATTATCAATTTATCCATATAAATAAATCTAGGCTTGGCTGGTAGTTCAAAAAAGCACTTGTAAAAAAGTTTTAAATTTTACGTTCTCACAATATCATGCTGCTTATGTAAGGCTGTTTTCGCCATTAAGTTAGAAAATGGCTTATTAGATAAAATGAATTCGTTTATACAATCAAGGTTCGTATTAGTAATATGGTCTTCATCAGAAATTTCTGCAATAATGTATAGGTTGGACTTTTTTTGGTTTGCCAATTGTTTAATCGTAGATGCAATTAACAAAGTCTTTCCATCAGCTGCGATGTTATCCATTATATTATCAGGTCCAAAAATACATACCGATTGAGCACCAAGCACATTGGCTCTTTTAAGAGTATCAATCTTTGTAGCACTCCCTTTAACGTAGTGAACGTTGGGATCATTTATAGGTGAATTATTTAATTGATCAATTAATACAATATCAATATTTTGATGCAGATTTAACAACTCACCAATTGTTTCTTTAGCTTTTTGCGACCAATTTATCAACACCATATGATCTTTTCCTGAATACCCCATTATTTCTTTCTCCTTTGATTCTTCATAGTTATTTACTAAGTCAACCCACTTAGTAATAATAATAGCAAAAAAACCTACCCCAAAAAGGTACAATATAACAGTATAAAGTTTTCCTAAGATTGTTTTAGGAATATAATCACCGAAACCAACTTGCGATACAGTAGTCATTACAAACCAAAATCCGTTAAATGGATTTTTATATTCATTCGGCTCTAATAGATAAATAATAAAGGAACTCAAAATAAAAAAAATAACACCCATTAATAATAGTTTCCAGTGTTTTATTTTGATTGTTTTATGAAGTACTTTTTTAATGAGTGCAAATAACATTATAATAGCTCCTTGATGTTCCAATTATAATTTTGACAAGAATACGGCACATATCTGCCCTGCAGATAGAATTCTGATTTCATTGACTTTTTTTGTTAAGAGGAAGCTAGGTAATACAGGATCAGCAAATTTAAACGTTTAAGGATTCTCCTTGTTGGTCACGTCCTGATTTGGTTTAGCAAATACACTAAACTTACCATTGGGTTCTAGAATAACCTGTTGCACTTCGGAAACAGACTTATATCCTTTCACTCGCAATTCCTCATTTAATTCATTTTTGCTAACCCTTGCTTTTCGTAACCCATTCATAACAAATGAACCATTTTCAATTACTTTGATAGGTTTACCAGAAACAATTCTCTCAAAGATGATACTTTTTAGAGACAGCCAGCTAATGACAATTTGAGCTATAACTAGTGCAAAAATAGCTATGGCTGCAATCCATGGATTTAATTCAGGATCTGCCAATGGTTTAGCGATTAACGCACCTATGGCAATTGCTACAACCAGGTCAAAATCAGTTAATCTGCTAACTGCTTGACTTCCCATGAAGCGAAATGCCGTTAATCCAATTACAAACATACCTAGTGCTTTAGTAAATGAAATAATGTATTCCAATGCTTCCTCCCCTTTCGAAAATATAATTATACATCAATAACAGTCGACTAATTTTATTTTCATTATCCCCAAATAAGCATAATAAACTCTCAATGTTGAAAGAATTTTTTAGTACGGACAGAAAATTAACCCTCAAGGAATGGTTTGCGATTCAAATATAGAGCAATATTTCTATTTTATAACGAATAATAAATTGCATAATCAAAAACCTTTCGTAATCATTTATAGAAACGAAAGGTTTTCGCCATATAGTAATATTTTCTTACAAAATAGATCATTAAATTATTTTACACTTTTGTAAATGGAGAAACATTCTCATGAACTTGCTTCATTTGTTCCGCACACCAATTATAGCTCTTTTTCGCTTGAGGATTTTCCGTATCAAGAGTAAATGTCTCTAAATCAGCTATAACACTTTTTAAGTTTGCTTCTAACATAGGTAGTTCGGTGGGCTGTGGAACTTGCAGAACATCATCAAATAAATCGATTGTTAATTGACCGTATTCATCAATTTGAGCCATAAATACATTCTCAACTATTGCATTCATTTTTTCTAATTCTGCCTTTAACCATTCTTGGTTTAACCCTCTTGTTGCTAATGGTTCATGTAACACCTTTCCATCCATAATAACGGTTTCTGGTTCCTTGATTGGGGCTACTTGATGATCGAGCATTTTCGCTGTAATCGGCTGTTGTTCTTTTTTTACAAGAACATTTAACTCACCATTTCCTTCTAATACAGCAAATTCAACGTCTGCCACTTGAAAAACTTGTTTCCCTCTTAGTTTTCGTAACAATTCATCCGTGGATAAGTGCTGTTTCTTCATATTGTCTTCTAGAATCTTGCCATCCTTCATAATCGGGATTCCTTTTCCATAAATAGCCGATCTGAACGAAGCATTTTTAACGCTAAGCAGCATGATTCCAATTGCGCCCCCAGCCCAGATTAGTAAAGCAACTAATAAATATCCAATTGGGATGGCTAGTTGAATCGAACCAATAGCTAGGATCACGGCTACTGAGGCGATCAAACCAAATTCTAACTGTGAGGCCTCACCTAAGGGTTTGCGAACGAAAAGCCGCGCAATGGCAATTAATAATAGAAATCCAACAAAACTTCGTAGCGCAACTTCAACCCATCCTAGCATTTAGACCTCCTCCTTTATGTTTGTTGATAAGTTGGTTCATCAAATTCAATTTGACCCTTTCTTTTTTTAATTTCTTGAATAACTGTTCTTGTTTTTAAAGCACCTTGGTGAAATGCTTCACGAGCTTTCGGCTCCTTTGTTTTCAATGCGAGCGATGTCAATGTGGCATCAATGGACTGTAATGAGATAAGCAACCCTTGAACTTTGCTTCCAACTGTCATGAATCATTCTCCTTTATCCTTTTGGTCTAAATACTAAAGAAGCGAGAAACCCAAATATAATTGCTGCTGAGATCCCCGCGCTTGTCACCTCGAAAATCCCTGTTAGGACACCAACTATCCCATTCGCTTCAGCTTCAGCTATCGCTCCATGTACTAGAGCATTCCCAAAGCTTGTTATTGGAACGGTTGCACCTGCACCTGCGAAATCAATTAGTGGTTCATATAGTCCTAACCCGTCTAGAACGGCACCAGATACGACAAGTGTACTCATTGTATGTGCAGGGGTTAATTTAAACACATCCATTAACACTTGTCCGATGACACAAATTAGTCCTCCAACAACAAAGGCCGAGATAAAAATCATTGCAGGCCACCTCCTGCTTCAAATGAAACAGCGTGTGCGATACACGGGATCGTTTCCTTTTGCTGAAAAGACATTGGTGATAATAGGGCTCCAGTTGCCACGATTAAGATTCGCTTTAGTTCGCCTTTTTTCATGCGGTTTAACAAATGACCATACGTTACTGAAGCAGAGCATCCAGCGCCGCTCCCACCAGCAAGAACTGGCTGTCCTTCCCGATAAATCATCAATCCACAATCTTGAAACGTATCTTCAGGTAGCTTTAGTCCCTTTTCTTCAATTAACTCTTTTGCAATTGGAAGTCCAACCTTTCCTAAATCACCTGTTGCGACCAAGTCATAATAATCAGCCGGTAAATCCCGATCACGGAAATGTGAAACAATCGTATCAGCTGCTGCTGGAGCCATTGCTCCCCCCATGTTAAACGGGTCGGACAGTCCCATATCAATTACTTTCCCTATCGTAGCCGATGTAACAACTGGTCCATTCCCAACGGTGGAAACCAAAGCAGCCCCTGATGCTGTCACTGTCCACTGGGCTGTAGGTGGCTTCTGCCCTCCATATTCTGTTGGGTACCTAAATTGCTTTTCTGTCGCAGCATTATGACTCGAAGCTGCTGCAATAATTCGCTCGGCCCCTTTTGCATTAATAATAAATGAAGCTAACGCTAATCCTTCCATTGATGTTGAACAAGCACCAAACAATCCAAAATAAGGAATTGCTAATGTACGTCCTGCAAAGCTAGATGGAGTAATTTGATTTATCAGATCCCCAGCAAACATAAATTGAATATCTTCATTTCTTAGCTGAGCTTTTTCAATAGCTCGTGACACAGACTCTTCAACTAATACCTTTTGCGCTTTTTCATAAGAATCTTGCCCAAGCCATAAATCATCATGTAATAAGTCAAAATCATCTGCCAATTTCCCGCCTGCTTCAAAAGGGCCACCAACAGTACCAGTTGACAAAATAACAGGTTTGTTTTCAAACTCCCATGTTTGATGACCTTGTAACATTGTCTACAACCCTCCCCATTGAATGAGAATCGTTTTAATAAGAGCAATGACAAAAGCTGCGACTGTACCAAAAACGATAACAGAACCGGCTAATTTAAAAATATTGCCTCCAACGCCAAGAACATAACCTTCTGTACGATGTTCAATAGCAGCTGAAGCTACAGAGTTAGCAAACCCTGTTACAGGCACAGCCGTACCTCCACCAGCAAACTGAGCAATTCGGTCATACACTCCAAACCCCGTTAATAAAACAGAAATAAAGATTAATGTTGCCACAGTAGGATCACCCGCTGTTCTCTGTGTAAAATCAAAAAAAGTATAATAAAAAACATGAAGTCCTTGACCAATTAGACAAATAAAACCGCCAACCAAAAATGCCCTGAAACAGTTTTTAACGACTGGTCGTTTTAATTCATGTTTCTTCTGCAACATTTGATATTTTTGCTGAGCTGGAGTAACATTTTTTCCTTTACTTGACGACATTTGATTTCGCCCCTTTACCCTTTCATCATATCTTCAAGCTTTTTTAATTCTTTTTTTAGCCGTTGTTCGCTTATTGTTCGGTTTTTTAATTCCTTTTCTAACTTTTCTAGTTCCATAAAAATCTTTTGATCCGTTGATAAGAATACAGTTGCATCAGGATAGCGTTTTTTGACAGAGTTGAATCCTGTTTTTCTTATTTCTTTTAGCCTAAATCGGTCAAAGTGTTTTACTCTAGGGGCTAAATAAATGTTGTCATCATTATCAGAGACTCCTTTGATTTCAACAACTTCCTCCATGGATAGAACAATTTTTTTTGCTTCATCCGCTTGATCTTGATTGATTATAGCGTTTTCTTGTAATTGCATAGGTTTCACATCCGGAGTAGCACCTGTTAGGTTTTGACACCCCGCGAGTAAGCATAAAACGACCATTCCAATTATGAATCCTTTCATGATTTACTCCTCCTTTTTTACCGCTATGTAGTAAGGGGGGTATCCCCCAAAAGGTGTTTTTGTCCTTTGGGGATACCTTTTTTACGTTATTGTTTGTATTGCGGTTCTTCTTGCTCAATTTGCTGCAACCTTGGTTCTAATCCATCAACAACCTGTTGTGTTTGCTGGGCGGCTTGTTGAAAAAGTTGTTTCGCTTGTTCATTTTCTGTATCAAGAGCGAATGTTTCTAAACTTGCTTGTGCACTTTTTAATCCTGCTATTGTTTGTTTAAATTTTGCTGCGACAGTCACGGTGACGTCCTCCTCAAATGTTTGTATTGTTAGATTAAGTAAAATGCTCGTATCTATGAGTTACAATTTTTGTCAACTCTAAACGTTATTGTTTGTATTGGGGCTCTTCTTCTTGGATTTTCTGCAAGCGAGGTTCTAATCCATCAATGACGCTTTGAGTTTGCTGAGCCATTTGTTGGTATAACTGCTTAGCTTGCTGATTTTCCGTATCAAGAGCAAATGTTTCTAAACTCGCCTGTGCACTTTTTAATCCTGCTAATGTTTGTTTAAATTTAACCGCTACTGTCAATGTCGTTCCCCCTAGATCGTTTCGTTTATGGTGAAGGTGGATCCTTCACTAGTAGGATGGAAAGTTGAATGAAAACTATAAGAAACAAATATTGTCAAGAAAGCCTTGCTTCACAAGCTTCATCAATCTTCAAAATTTCTCGTCAAGCATTTTTGACCATTGGCTGACTGAATTAAATTCTTCCTCATAAATACCCCTTTGTTCGCTCACACTAAAAGATAATGTGATCACGAACAAAGGGGTAGTAGTGTGAATACGAACTTCTTCCATTTAACTTTAGAACTCTTTGTCGGGTTTTTTGCTCTACTAGTCATGACCAAAGTTCTTGGTAAAAATCAAATCACTCAGCTAACACCATTTGATTTCATCTCAGCCCTCGTATTGGGTGAGCTTGTCGGAAATGCAATTTATGATAAAGATATCGGCCTCCATTATGTTCTTTATGCAGTAGTGGTATGGGGAACTTTAATTTATACGATTGAAATGATTACGCAAAAAATGCGAAAGTCTAGACCTTGGCTTGAAGGAACCCCTTCTCTTATTATCTCTCAAGGGAAGATCCAATATGAAGAGCTTAAAAAGAACAAACTTGATCTAGATCAATTGCTGCACTTATTACGTGATAAAGGTGTCTTTTCTATTCGAGAAGTAGAATATGGAATTCTAGAGACAAACGGGGCAGTTAATGTAATGCGTAAACAACCATTAGATTATCCAGTTAATCGTGATTTACAAATTCCCGCACAACCTGTTCATTTGCCTGTCCTCCTTATTCTAGATGGAGAAGTAATTGAGGAGGGGTTAAGGCAAATAAATAAAGAGAAATCATGGTTACTGGATGAATTATTTAACCGAGGAATCGCAGGGCCATCTGCAGTCTTCGTTGCAGAATGGCAAAATGGGGAAGGCTTTGAAATTCAGACGTACTAAAAATGGATGGTGAGTCGTATGAGAATCATAGTAATATACACCCTGATTGCATGTATGTTCGTAGCAGGATGTCAACAAGAACGTCCAGAGGGAGCGAGCTTGGCACAATCATCTGAAACAGGTACTCTTGATAAAGGGAAGAACGTCATAGTCGTTGTGATCGATTCAATGACAAAACCAGTTATTGAGGAAACAATGGAACGCGGCTCTCTTCCTGCTCTATCCTTTTTAGCCGAACGCGGACAGATCTATCATGATTTAGTCGCTCCATTTCCGTCTATGTCCGTATCTATTGAAAGCACATTAGTGACTGGAACTTCACCAAAGGAACATAATGTTCCAGGTCTTGTTTGGTACGATCCTAATGGCGATGTCATTGTCGATTATGGATCTACAATATCAAAGTATTGGAAATTAGGCATGAACGATACACTAATGAACACATTAGCTCATCTAAACACAAACCATATATCACCAAAAGTAAGCACCATTTATGAAGACTTAAAACAGAACGGTCGGACGAGTGGTTCCATCAACCTTCTTGTTTATCGCGGTAATCAAACTCACAGAGTAACAGTACCGAGCTATATGAAATCGTTATTGCATCTGCCAGATAAAATAGAAACAAAAGGACCTGACCTGCTCGCTTTCGGTCAAGCGGTAAAACCAAAAGCGGTTCAAGGAGCAAGATTAGACGAAAGCTTTTATCAAAAGTTTGGTCTTAACGACTCCTACTCAGCAGAAGTAACCGTAAAACTGATTCAAGAAAATGAACAACCTGATTTTCTGATGGTTTTCTTTCCGAATTATGATAAAGATGCTCATTATCACGGTCCTGTTAGTCCAGAATACTTTGCAAAAACAGATGGGTACCTGCAAGAAATTTTAAATGCATATGACAGTTGGGACGAAGCTCTTCGCGAAAACATCTTTGTGATCATGGGCGACCACGGACAAGATCTGTTAACAGATAAAAAAGAAAAAGCTGCTATTGAATTAGAACCTTTGCTTGACCCTTATTATGTAGCACCACTTATGGACGAACCATCTAGCGGTGATATTGTCATAGCAAACAACCACCGATCAGCATACTTATATGCAATTGAACCAAACTTAGATTTTATCGACATTGCAGATCAATTACATGAAGATAATCGAATTGATCACCTTGCTTGGCTCGATGGTAATGAATTAATTTTGTATCAAGTAGGAACAGAAGGGTTTTTAAGGGTTAAAGAAGGCGGAAGTTGGCATGATCAATATGGACAAACGTGGTCTTTTCAAGGCAATGAACAAATTGCTGATATTAAAGTTAACGAATCAGATGGAACGATTGCCTATGGCGATTACCCCGATATTTTTCATCAACTGTACGGGGCACTTAACAGTCATTCTGAATCAATGATCGTGACTGCAAAGCCTGGATATACACTAAAGTCTGAAGGCGCACCTGTTCATAATGAAGGTGGCGAACATGGCGGTCTCCATAAAAATGATACAATTACCTCTATTATTGTATCTGGAACAGAGAAGGAGCTAGATGAACGACGGATGGAGGCTTTAAAAGAATATTTTCTTGGACTGTTTGATGATTGAAAAGTAGTAAAAGAGGTGTCTCAATCTTGATGAGGCACCTCTTCAATACGTTTTCTGATTTATTTGTATGTTTTCCACCTTAATTGACGTGCCTCAAGAAAACGCCTCTCCACTTCTGGCCAATTTACGACATTCCACCAATTAGTTATATATGGCTTTCGTTCATTTTTGTATTGTAAGTAGTAGGCATGTTCCCACACATCTAGAACAAGTAACGGTATGACATCTTGCTGACTTAAATTTTGGTGCTTCTCTGCTTGTAGAATCTCCAAGCGATGCGTTCGTGGTGAATATACTAAGAGGGCCCAGCCAACTGCCTCGACTTTTTCTGCTGCGTTTGAAAAATGTTCTTTCATTTTACGAAAACTGCCAAAGTCTCGATTTATTTGTTGAGCTAGTTCTCCACTTGGTCTTCCCCCGCCGCGAGGACTCATAATATTCCAGAAAATTGTATGGAGATAATGTCCTGCTCCATTAAAAGCCGCTTCCCTTTCCCAATGCTTAATTAAATCATAGTCGCTTCTCCTTCTTGCTTTTTGCATTTCCTTTTCAGCTTTATTAAGGCCATCCACATAGCTTTGATGGTGTTTTTGATGGTGGAGACGCATAATTTCCTCTGAAATATAGGGTTCTAATGCATTATATGCATATGGCAATGGCGGTAATTTATGTCCACCAATCGGAACTGGATTAAAGGCAGCTTGATCTGCTCTAGCCGCTTCTGCACGAGTAGGTGCTAATTCCCCCCACCTTTCATACACTTCAGCAGCAAGACTGTCTAAATTCGTTTCATCGCTATGTCCTCTTTGTTCATTCGGGTGTTCACATTCATTAAGTAACATTACCAATGAGTTTATAAAAGGTTTAATTTTATCATATCCAACCCGTGCTTCCACTTCGGAACCATATTGATTCCAAATGTTTTTTACCTCTTTGGCCCAATCGTAAATCGCTTTTTCTTGTTCATTCACACTGCATTCCTCCCTCGTAACATAGCAGTAACGTTCTATACTATGTTAGATGGATGCCTCTGTGTGTTTGTTTACAAAAAAAATTGTGAATGCTTCAGATCAACATCTACTCTGTTTCTAGCGTTTCTTCAAATTTCCTAAAGAATAGATCTGCCTCATCCTCAAGTGAATGTTCGTCAATATTCTCAGGTAAAGGTGGCAATTCATCTAAATTATTTAACCCGAAATGGTCTAAGAAAAATTTCGTTGTTCCATATAAAATCGGTCTTCCGGGACCTGGCGCTCGATCTACTTCTTTTATTAACAATTTAGAGGAAAGAGTGTGAATTGCTCGATCTGATTTCACTCCTCTAATTTCGTCAATTTCCATTCGCGTAATTGGCTGTCTGTAAGCTACAATCGCTAACGTTTCAAGAGCTGCCTGTGACAAACTCGAATGGAGAGGAGATGCAGCTAGCTTTTTAAAATAAGGTGCGTGCTCCGGTCTCGTTGTTAACCTGAACGCCCCAGCCATTTCAACAATTTGTAGCCCACGTTCCTGCTCGGTATATAACAATTGAAGAGAGAGAATCGCTTCTTGGATCGTGTGTACTTCTATTTCAAGTACAGTCGCGACATCTTCTACTGTCATCCCTTCATCCCCAACTACAAACAATAAACCTTCAATGGCTCCATGCAGTTCCTGAATCTTCATTTGCGAACTCCCTCCTCTGTACTGTAAATCATGATGTCTGAAAAATTACCGGATTGCTCACAACGAATCGTTTTTGTCTTCATCAGTTCTAAAATCGCTAAAAAGCTAACAACAATATGACTACGTTCAGGAACTGGAAACAAATCATGAAAGTGACAAAAACCATTGAATCGTGCCCTTAATTCTTTTACAATTTCCTGCATTCGATCTTCAATCGAATATTCTTGACTCTTAACAGTTGTTGTCCGTGGCGCTTTTAATTCTTTTCGCTTCATTAACTTTTGATACGCACTAAGCATATCAAACAAAGAAACGCCTGAAATGGCAATATCACGTCGCTCTTCTTCAGATATATACGGCTCTAAATCTTCAGGTGGCCGCGTATGTACAAGACTACGTTCCTGTTCTTTTTCTTTTAATTCTGATGCCGCTTCTTTATATTTCTTATATTCAATAAGTCGATACATTAACTCATCTCGTGGATCCTCTTCCTCTTCTAGTTGCCATTCATCATCAAAAAGCTCCTCCTCTTGTTTCGGGAGAAGCATCTTGCTTTTAATTGCAAGCAACGTAGCAGCCATTACCAAATATTCACTAGCAATATCTAATTCTAGATCCTGCATAGCGCGAATATATGCTAAATACTGATCCGTAATAACGGCAACAGGAATATCATAAATATCAACTTCTGCTTGATTAATTAAGTGCAAAAGTAGATCAAGAGGACCCTCGAATGTATCAAGCTTCACACTATAAGGATTCATCTAACCACCACTAGCTTAATATAATTATTGATAGAGGAGATTATAACATACTTTACAGATGCGTGGAACCTAAGCTGAACGCTTCTTTTACGAAACAAATGAATGAATGATTTAATTCGAAACTCGTAAAGGGAACGCTATAATATTTTGTGTTAAACTATTTACAAATAAATGTCCGAAAAAGGAGATTCCTAATGTACCCTTCTGCTTATCTTGACTACCTTATTTATTTTCACGTCGAACGAGATTATTTTGAATGTCATGAAGTCCTAGAAGAATATTGGAAAGAACATGACCCGAAAAACCGCACTTCTCACTGGGTCGGGCTTATTCAAATTGCCGTTGGTCTTTACCATCATCGTAGAGGCAATCTAAATGGTGCTAGTCGGATGTATGACAAAGCAATAAAGATTCTTGCAAAAAACAAAGCCTCCCTATCGGAACTTGGCTTAGATGGTACAGAATTAGTAAGACGACTAGTTCATCAAAAGGATCTTGCTACCTCTACTAATGGAGCTTTTGCAGATATTGATTTGCCATTTAAAAAAGACGATGTACTTATTTCTTGTCAAAAACGCTGTCAGAAGTTAGGAATTAATTGGAACCTGCAAAAAAAAATCAAAAATGAAGATATTATTCATAAACATATCCTGCGGGATCGGTCTGATGTTATTTCAGAGAGAGCCCGCCAGCTAGCTTTAAAAAAGAACCAAAAATAAATTAAAAAAGAAGAAGAGAAAAGTGATTATACGCTTTTCTCTCCTTCTTCAGCACAGGCTAATAGAAAACTTTTTGTTTCTTTTGTCGGCTTCAAATCACAAGGAAGTATTTTCCTTAACTCCTGGAGCATTGTTTTGCCAATTCCTTCCCTGCGGTGTGAAGGATTTACACAAAGATGTTGCAACATTGCCTCTCCATCTTCGACTGAAATACCTAACACACCAACAAAATCATCTTCCTTCCATAAATACAACTTCCAATCAGGATCATTTTCATAACGTTCCATTGTTTTTATTAGTTTTTTAACGTCTTTCTCCTTTGGCATAAAAGAAAGAAGCCCCATAGCAATTTTTTGATTCGTAGACTTATAAGGTACAAGCATAATAGACCTCTCACATTCTAACTCAGGTGATGAGTTGTTATCGTATGCGCTTTCACCAAAATTTATTTTACCACAATTCAGCAGATTTCGTCTTAATTTTTTCAACATTTATTTTGTTTTGTTTTTACTATATGCAATAAACATGAAGGTTGTTATTGATCAAAATCCAATTATCTTAAAAAATTTCAACGATCCTCTATAAGACTAAAATATATGGAAAGTAAAAAGGGTAACTAAAAAGCTATAGCCATTGGATAATGGGCTATTGGCGCTTTTTAGTTACCCTACTATTAAATCTTCAGTCCTAATTACTTCGCTAAAACTGTATCCAATTTAGGAACAATTTGCTTTTTACGTGATACGACACCTTTTAGGACTGCTGTATTGCCTTCTAATGTTACATTGTACGCTTTTTCTACTGCATCTGTTAATTTACCTAATGCTAGAATTTTTGAATCATTTTCTAAAATGTCTGTAACAACTAATAAGAAAAGATCTAACCCTTTTTCTTCAATAACAGCTGTTAATGCTTCTTCAACTTCTGCTTTTCGATTGAAAACATCATTCGTATCTACAACATTAACTTGGGCAATTTCTAATTTGTTTGTTCCCATTGTAAATTCTTTAGCATCTAAAGAAATAAGTTCAGCAACAGATTTACTGCTTACATCAGCACCTGCTTTAAGCATTTCAAGACCATAGCTGTCTAAGTCTACTTCAGCAATTTCAGCTAATTCACGTGCTGCAGCAATATCTTGATCCGTGCACGTTGGTGATTTAAATAACAAAGAGTCAGAAATAATAGCAGATACCATTAAACCTGCAATGTTTTTCTCAATTGCCACACCATGTTCCTTGTACAGCTTATTTAAGATGGTAGCCGTACACCCAACAGGCTCTGCACGGTAATATAGCGGATCACTAGTTTCGAAATTTGCAATACGATGATGATCGATTACTTCAAGTACACGTACCGAGTCAACATCTGTAGCACTTTGTTGACGTTCGTTATGATCGACTAAAATAACATTTTCCACTTCGTTTGCAACTGTTTCAACTAACCGTGGGACCTCTACTCCAAAGTGATCTAACGCATATTGTGTCTCGCCATTAATTTCGCCTAAGCGTACAGGCTCTGCATTTACACCTAATTTGTTTTTAAGATCTGCGTAAACAATTGCAGAGGTAATCGTATCTGTATCCGGGCTTTTGTGTCCAAAAATCAAAACTTTTTCCATTTTTATTGCTCCTTTTTTGTATAAAATATAATTCCTTGAAACCTTATCCCTTTAGAAGGGTATGTACAACCACCATTCATTTTATCAATTTTCTTACTAGAAATAAACAAGAGAAATAAAAAAGTCATGTAAAAGGAAAAAGAGGCAATCTAAAAAAGGAAATCGAACTGCGCCCCATACCTTTACGTTTAGGTGGGGAAACATAGATTCCGTTCTTTTAAGATTACCTCAATGCAACTAACTATTCGAAGCTTTTTCCTAAATTCGCCATTTCAATCGCAGCTGTGGCAGCATCCCAGCCTTTGTTTCCAGCCTTTGTACCAGCACGCTCTACCGCTTGTTCAATTGTATCAGTTGTTAAAACTCCAAAAATAACTGGTTTGCCTGTTGAAAGAGCAAGCGAACCTACTCCTTTAGCTACTTCATTACACACATAATCAAAATGTGGTGTTGCCCCGCGAATAACAGTTCCTAATGTAATAACAGCATCGTACTTACCTGTATCAAGCATTTTCTTTGCTGCAAAAGGAATTTCAAATGCACCTGGTACCCAAGCAACATCCACATCTGCTTCGTTTACGCCGTGGCGTTTTAGGGCATCTTGTGCACCACCTAATAATTTACTTGTTATAAACTCATTAAATCGTCCAACGACGATTCCTACTTTTAACCCAGTTCCAACTAAATGTCCTTCAAAAATTTGTCCCATTTTTCTTTTCCTCCTCAAGAATGATGTTTTTTGTATGGTTTTTATGTAGTAAACAAGGCGTGATGCAGCCTTGTTTCCTTATTAAAAATGAAGCATATGCCCTAGTTTTTCTGACTTTGTCTTTAAATATCTCTCATTGTCTTTGTTATGAGGCAATTGAAGTGCAACACGTTCAACCACTTCAAGCTCATACCCTTTTAAGCCAGTAATTTTACGTGGATTATTTGTTAATAAGCGCATCTGTCTTACACCAAGATCGCGTAGAATTTGTGCTCCAATGCCATAATCACGTAAATCAGCAGGAAAACCAAGCTTTTCATTTGCCTCAACTGTATCATACCCTTCTTCCTGCAGTTGATAAGCTCTTAGCTTATTCATTAATCCAATACCACGGCCTTCTTGGCGCATATACAAAAGAACCCCGCGACCTTCTTGTTCAATTTGAGCTAAAGCAGCGTGCAATTGGGGTCCACAATCACAACGGTGTGAGCCGAATACATCCCCTGTTAAACATTCTGAATGAACTCGAACAAGCGTCGGTTCCCCTTCTATAATTTCTCCTTTTACTAGAGCAACACTTTCCTTGCCATCGATAATATCAGAAAATCCGATTGCACGGAAATCACCAAAATCTGTTGGAAGCTTTATTTCTACTTCTCGTTGTACAAGCTTATCTTTGCGGTGACGATATTTAATTAAATCTTTAATCGTAATCATCTTTAATTCATGCTCATCCGCAATCTTTCGTAGCTCAGGTACTCGTGCCATTGTGCCATCCTCATTCATAATTTCACAAATGACTCCTGCAGGTTTTGCACCTGAAAGACGAGCTAGATCAATCGCAGCTTCCGTATGACCGGCACGACGCAAGACACCACCATTTTTCGCTACGAGTGGAAACGTATGACCTGGACGCTTAAAATGATGTTTTTTTGCATTATCATCAACAAGAGCTCTTATCGTATCTGCACGCTCTTTCGCTGAGATCCCCGTTGTGTTTGTATAATGATCAACACTAACAGTAAACGCCGTCCCATGTGGGTCTGTATTATGATCGACCATTGAAACAAGATCAAGCTGTTTCGCACGCTCTTCTGTAATCGGTGCACATACAAGCCCACGTCCGTGTGTGACCATAAAATTGATCACTTCAGGAGTCGTTTTTTCCGCAATAGCAAGAAAATCGCCTTCATTTTCACGGTCTTCATCGTCACATACAATGACACAACGACCTTGCATTAATTCATAAATCGCTTCTTCAATTGGATCAAACAATCTTTCTTCTCCTTTTTTTTCACCCATCGGTCTCACCATCCTATCCTCTTATTTATATCCGTGTTCAGAAAGAAAACTTTCTGTTAATGAAGAACTTGGCTTTTTAGATGATTCAGATCGTCTAGAAATAAATTGTTCAATATATTTCCCAACCATATCACATTCGATATTAACGATATCTCCGACCCCTTTTGTTCCGATTATTGTTTCTTCAATAGTATGAGGAATAATCGAGATCGTAAAACTTTCATTATCCACAGCAAATATCGTTAAACTCGTGCCATCAACAGCAACTGATCCTTTTTCAATCATATAATGACGTAGCTCTTCTGTTACGCCAATACGATAGTAAACCGCATTTTGTTCAGGTTTTTTCGCTAATATAGTTCCTGTACCGTCAACGTGACCAGAAACAAAATGTCCTCCAAAACGACCTTTTGCACTCATGGCACGTTCTAAGTTCACGCGAGAACCTCGACCAAGCCCACGTAAACTAGTTGCCCGAACCGTCTCCGGCATGACATCGACAGTAAAATGAGTAGATGTATAGGATGTAACGGTTAAGCAAACACCATTAACAGAAATGCTGTCACCAAGATTCACGTCATTCAAAATACGGTTCGCGCCTATTTTCATAACCATCGACTCACCGCTTGACCGCATTTCTTGAATTTGTCCTACTTCCTCAATAATACCTGTAAACATTTACTCACTACCTTTCACACGTGAGACGATTTTTATATCTGTTCCTATCGTTGTCACTTCTTTAATTTCTAATTCAAGTGCTTCTTCTACTTCATGAAAGCCAACACCGCCGATTGCAGTTGGGGCCTCTTTGCCTCCAAAAAGCTTTGGAGCTAAGTACGTTATTACTTGATTAACAGCCCGAGCTTTCAAAAAGCTCCCATTAACCTCAGCGCCACCTTCAACAAATAAAGACGTGATGCCTTTTGTCCCTAGTAAAGCTAAAACCGATTCAACCGAATCATCTTGTAAACGAAAGACGTTTACACCCAATTGCTCAAGTTCTAATTGCTTCGCTTTTGACGCTTGTTCTGTCGTTAGTATCCAAGTTGGGGCCTCTTGGTCTTGAACAAGCTTAGTTTCAATTGGGATGCGTAATGACCGATCTAACACGACTCGAATTGGATTTTTCCCACCATTTGGCAGGCGTGTTGTTAAAGAAGGATTATCTGCTAACACCGTTCCAATGCCTACGAGGATCGCATCGTGCTCATGGCGATAGCGATGAACATCTTCTCTAGCATCTGAACCTGTAATCCATTTGCTTTTTCTAGTTACAGTCGCTGTTTTTCCATCAAGAGTCGTAGCGGATTTCAGGGTGACATATGGAATTTGATTTTTCATAAAATGAAAAAACACTTCATTTAACTCATTGGCTTCCTCTTGACAAATGCCAAACTCCACCTCAAGCCCTGCTTCCTTAAGTTTGGCGATACCTTGACCTGACACCTCGGGGTTTGAGTCTTTCGTCGCAACAACAACCCTTTTACAACCCTTTTCAATAATGAGATCTGCACATGGCGGTGTTTTCCCATAATGGCTACACGGCTCTAACGTAACATAAATCGTCGACCCTACTGCTTTTTCCCCTGCCATTGCAAGTGCCTGAACTTCGGCATGGCCCTCTCCAGCTTTTAAATGGGCACCAACACCGACAATTGCACCATCATTCACGACAACAGACCCAACCATTGGATTAGGGGATGTTTGCCCTTTTGTGCTCTTAGCAAGGTCAAGAGCAAGCTTCATATAATAAACATCATTCATGCTGATCCCTCACATTACAAGTAAATACAGAAAAAGCCCTGAGGAAATAGACCTCAGGGCTTACATGTTAAAAATATCACGAAATAAACGTACAACAAAGTTGACGTTACTCGGTACAAAAAAGGATAGACCACTCCCCTTAAAAGTAACGTTTTTTTCAAAAAACATTACGACAGAAACCTTTACTGTACCGTTTCGTTCCTTCTCCCATCCAGACTTTCACTGTCGGTCCCGGAGTTTCACCAGGTCCACCGACTCTTATAATAAGAGTCGGGTCACGGACTAAGAAGCAATGCTTCATCACCGCCGGTCGGGATTTCCACCCAGCCCCGAAGAAACTTATTCAATTATGAATCTGTAATGGTGAACTATTTTCATTCCAGGTTAAAAAACAAAATAATCATTAGAAAAAAGTCCCTTTAATAAAAGGATCGTACCACTTAATTTTTAATAAATCAAGAATTTTCACTTAAGCAAATAAACTAGCTTAAAAGTTTTCTAGCATAGCGATCTATTGTTATAGTAATTTTTTGTCGTACTATCTAGCTGATCGTCCATTTCCATCTATCATGTTATGATAGTTATATTGTTTTTTAGAGGAGGCACTTTTTTTATGACTTATTCGTGGCTCACTGCTACCTATATTCTATCAATAGCAACAAATCAATCTACCTTTAACAGAGGAATTAATTACTTCCGGCTGGAGCGAGTGGCTGACCTAAATTTTGAACCAGCTTCCAATACGTTTTATGCATTTATAGATGGATCGTTATTGTACGAATGTGAAATTACATTTAAAGGACCGGAATCAATTTATTATACTTGTGATTGTGAAGCGGCAATAACGTATCCAGGTGCGTGCAAGCACATCGTTGCCATGTTATTTGCCATTAAAGAATGGCAAGAAGAGAAAGAGTCTATCATCCCCATTCCTTCTTCACAACCGAATCAACTTCGCAGTAAAATGCTTGAAAAGTTTCAAGACGTTTTCACAAAGAATCAAAAGCAAACGACGATTAATAAGGAACCTCTGCAAGTCGAATATGAGCTCTTATTCTCTCACTCTTTCAGCTCATTGCTAGATCGAGTTGAACTTAGACTTAAAGCTGGAACTAAGCGTCTTTATGTTGTTAAAAACATTGAAGAGTTTTTACACTCTTTTATGCATCGAGAATCCTATACATTTACAGCTAATTTTTCGTACGACCCTAGTTGCCACCAAATAGATGAGAGTGATGCGAGCATTTTGAAACAGGTATATACTCATTTAGAAATTATCGCTGCTAATAAAGATGATTATTATTATCGATCTAGCCAAAAGCGCTCATATGAAATTCCTGCAGTTAGTTTGCCTTTATTTCTCGAACAACTAGTAGACAAGCCGGTTGTATTAACAATAGACGGTACACTTCAATCAGAACAGATTAAAATTAAGCCGCTTGAAAATAATCAAATAATAACTTTTAAATTAGAGTCTGACGAGGATGATTCACACGTTCAATTAATTAGTGAGAATGTAGACGAATTTGACTTTGTTGATGTAGAGTTTCGCACACTGATTCACGGAAATAACATCTATCAGCTAAGCGAAGATCAAGCGAAACATTTCCACATTATCGCAGAACAAGCTGACGATACGGACACAATTGATGTTATTCCAACAAAACAACTTGAAGCGTTCTGTTCCTATGTTCTTCCTACTCTTAAAACGATCGGGACCGTGCATTTGTCAGAAGAACTATATGACAAGATTGAAACAAAACCTCTTATGGCTAAGTTTTACCTCGATTTACATGATGGAGCGCTCACAGGAAAAGTTTCGTTTGAATATGGTGAACATGCACGTAATCCATTTGAGGAATCAAATCATATAAATGAGAAAATCATTACTCGAGACATTCAAAAAGAAGAATCGATCTTAGCTACTTTAAAAGAAACAGATTTCCATATAGAAGACGGACAGCTTACTTTAACTAGTTGGGAAACGATTGTTCCATTTTTATTTGAACAACTTCCTATTTTGCAAAAAGAAATTGAAGTCTATACAACTTCTGCTGTACGAAGCGTCATTGCTACACCAAGTTCCACACCATCTGTCCAGCTTGATGTGAATAATGAGACAAACTGGCTTGATGTTACCTTTTCTATGGATGGCATCGCAGAGGAAGACATAATCGATGTCCTTCGCGCCTTACAAACAAATGCAAAATACTATAAATTGTCAACTGGATCTTACCTCCAACTGAATCACAGTCGTTTTGATTCAGTCAAGCAAGTTATTAATACGGTGGCATCGCCAAAACAAAAATTACAAAAAGAAATGACGATCCCCTTGCATAAGGCATTTGAGCTAGATCGGCAAAATGGACAGACAAGAATATCAAAACAGCTTCATCAGCTTTTATCTGACATACAGTCACCTGAATTCAGTGATTGGCATACTCCTTCTAGCCTGCAAGCAGAGTTACGTGATTATCAAATAAATGGCTACCGCTGGCTACGTACCCTCTCTCACATTGGGCTAGGAGGTATTTTAGCGGATGACATGGGGTTAGGAAAAACGGTTCAAACCATTGCCTATATTCAAGGTGAAAAAGAAGAACATCCAAACTTTCAAGCGTTGATTATTGCTCCAGCTAGTCTAATTTATAATTGGGAAAAGGAATTAGCTAAATTTGCTCCATCTTTAAAAGTGGCCGTTGTTGCTGGAACAAAACAAGTTAGAAAAGAACTTATTGCAAAGGATTTTGACGTTCTCATTACATCCTATCCATTAATTCAACGAGATTACGATCTTTACGAATCTCGTATTTTCTCTACAATGATTTTAGATGAAGCTCAAGCAATAAAAAATGACGCAACGAAGACAACAAAAGCTGTCCGTACCCTTCATTCCAATAGTTGTTTTGCGCTAAGCGGGACACCGATTGAAAACCATCAAGATGAGCTATATTCAATTTTTCATAGCATCTTACCAGGAATGCTAGGTACAAAAAAGCAATTTAAAGAACTTTCAAATGAGACGATTTCAAAACGTGTCCGTCCATTTATTATGCGTAGGTTAAAGCGGGATGTCTTATCTGAACTGCCTGACAAAGTTGAGTCTGTCCAATATACAGATTTAAGTCCAGACCAAAAGAAAATGTATGTGGCACAAGTGAAACAGCTGACCAATGATGTGGACGCTGCCATTAAGAGCAATGAATTTCAACAATAGAGGATTGAAATTCTCGCAGGCCTAACTCGGCTGCGTCAAATTTGCTGCCACCCAAACCTCATTGAACCACATACCACTTATCAATCAGGGAAAATGGAACGCTTACTTGAATATGTAGAGGAAGGCTTACAATCAGAGCAAAAAATGGTCATCTTTTCACAGTTCACTTCCATGCTTAGCTTAATTAGAAAATCGTTTGAAGAGAAAGGTTGGACGTATCATTATATTGATGGACAAACCCCACCAAAAGCTCGAGTAGAAATGGCCGAACGATTTAATAATGGTGAAAAGTCACTGTTTTTAATTTCTTTAAAAGCTGGAGGCACTGGGCTTAACTTAATAGGCGGTGATACGGTCATCCTCTACGATACATGGTGGAACCCAGCAATAGAAGAGCAGGCTGCTGATCGGGTGTACCGATACGGTCAAACAAAAAATGTCCAAGTCATAAAATTAATTGCCAATGGGACGATTGAGGAAAAAATACTTACCATGCATGAGAAAAAGAAAGCACTTGTTGACTCGATTATCCAGCCAGGGGAAGAGACTTTGCAATCGCTAAGCGTGGAAGACATTAAACAATTGCTAACTTTGTAAGAAAACTAGTGTAAGTCTCAAAAGGTCTGTTTTTGACCTTTTGAGATTACCTCTTTTGGCTTTCAAGAAAAGCAACAACTTCTTCTCTAGTTGGCATTCCACTCTGAGCCCCAAGCTTCGTTACAGCTAATGCTCCTACAGCCGTTGCAAATCGACAGGCATCCTTTAATGAGGACCTTTCGGCTAAGGCAACAGCTAAAGCTCCGTTAAACGCATCTCCAGCACCGGTTGTATCGACGACATCAACATTGTAGCTGGCGATATCAATAAATTCATCATTGTCCCAAATAGACACGCCTTTACTCCCTTTTGTTACAACTACCTTCTCTTTCATATTCACAACCTGTAACATTTTCTTCTCATGCTCATTCGGTGTAATATAGGTTACTTTCTCCAACGTCTCCATCGATAACGGTTGAAACGGAGCTGGGTTTACAATGACAGGAACATTATTATGACTTGCCTTTTTAATGACATATTCAACTGTATGTATTGGAATTTCTAATTGTAGCAAAATCATATCACTACCTACAATTGTTTCGATAAACGGCTCTATTCTAGTAGGAGTTACTTCTTTGTTTGCACCAGGAACGACAATAATGCTATTGTCCTGATCACTTATCGTAATAGACGCGATCCCTGTATGTTTCTTAGTCTCATTCTGCACCTCACGAAAAGAAACTCCTTCATTCATAAGATGAATTCTCAATTCCTGTCCAAACGCATCAGATCCAACACAGCCAATTAAGGTTACATCCGCACCGAGTCGTGCTGCTGCAACGGCTTGATTCGCCCCTTTTCCGCCCGGAACCGTTGAAAAGGATTCCCCTAGTACCGTTTCACCGACTTGTGGGCGAATGTTGGTTATCGTCACTAAGTCCATATTAATACTGCCTATCACGGTAATTTTTCTCTTGCTCACTATTTAGGCCTCCTTGTCTATATTAGCTATTTTTCATTTAGTCAGCGGAAAATGCATCACGTCCTGCAAACCACTTCTTCCTTCAATGCACCTTCCAGTATACTTAAAATTGACACTTTCATACAGTGACCTTGCAGGTTCATTTTTTTGATTTACAGCTAAGACGATTTCGTTCGCCATAGGGAAATGTGTAGCAACGAGTGACGGCAATTGTGAAATAGCTTTTTTCGCATACCCTTTTCCTTGCTCTCTTGCATCAATCGAGAACGCTCTAACTAACACCGCATGTTCATATTCACTAAAGGAACGGACTCCCCCTCCACTGTGGAGAACCAAGAAGCCAACAATCTCACCTCGAGCTTGTAAAACAAACGGACGTCTTTCTTTTTCATATTTACAAATATCAATGGCTTCCTTTGGATGTAAGACGAACAACTCTTGACCATCTTTAAGGCGGTAGTACTCGAGCATTTCCTCCATGTCTTCTACGTATGGAACAAGTTCTATTATATTCATGTTTCTTCTCCTTTGATGGGAATCGAAAAAGTAAAAGTTACTTCCAACAAAACTTCACTTTCAACGTCGATTTTCACCTCAGTCCTCTTATTGTTAAGCAAGCATCTTTTTTGACTCTAGTATGCTGAAGTTGTAAAATACAATCCTATTCTACATAAGAAAAGGAGATGTTGTCATGGCACAGTCACTTCAAGGAAAAGTTGCCATCGTTACAGGAGCAGGAAAAGGGATTGGTCGAGCAACAGCCATTGCGTTAGCAAAAGAAGGTGTTCAGGTTGGGTTGCTTGCACGAACCGAGTCTGACCTTGTTGAGGTTGCGAATGAAATAGAGGCGATGGGCGTAAAGGCAGCTTATGCTACTGTCGATGTCTCATCACTAGAGCAAGTTGAACAAGCGATCGACCATGTAACGAGTAATCTCGGACCTGCTGATATCTTAATTAATAATGCAGGTACAGGAAAGTTTGGACCTTTTCTAGAGCTTACTCCAGAAGAGTGGAAGAGCATGATTGACATTAACTTACTTGGAGTCTACTATGTGACTCGTACCGTACTTCCGCAATTAATAGAAAAAAATGGTGGAGATATCATTAATATCTCATCAACAGCTGGACAAAAAGGTGCTCCAGTTACAAGTGCTTATAGCGCTTCAAAATTTGGGTTACTCGGACTTACTGAATCACTAGCCCTTGAAGTTCGCAAACATAATATACGTGTAACAGCACTAACGCCAAGTACAGTCGCAACTGAACTTGCGTTTAGAGAAAATTTAACAGATGGCAACCCAGAAAAAGTAATGCAACCTGAAGACCTTGCTGAATATATGGTTGCCCAGCTAAAACTCCATCCACGTATATTTATTAAATCTGCTGGCCTATGGTCAACAAATCCATAGAACGATCAAACGACCATTAAGGGGGTATTTTCCTTTAATGGTCACTTCTTGAACTGCTGTCTGTGTACTTACAAAAAAAGAGAAAGACATAGTCCTTCTCTGGTAGTAATTAATTATTTTTGATTTTCCGAATTAGATAAGGAAGAAACAAGATCAGATTCCCTTACTTTTCTTGCCACTTTCTTTATGTTTGTTGTGTCCAACCCTTCACCTAAAGCCCCGAATACTTCTCCACTACTTGGATCAACAAGTACACGATCTTGATAAGGTCTTGGAGTTTTCCATAATGCAATTAAGGCCTTATCAAAACGCATTTCATGGTAGCGCTCTGGCCAATGTTCTTTAATTAATTTTTTAACTTGAGGATAATATTTAGAACTCATCCCTGGAAATAAATGATGCTCTGTATGATAAGAAAAGTTAAAATGCAGAACATCAACCCATTTTGGAACCGTAACCGTTAAGCTATTAGCTAATGGGTCATTCACTTCTGTCGTTGGGTTTAAGCGGTGATTTGTTGATATATAGGCCATCACGATAAGGTTGGCAATTAACAATGGGAGCAAAAACATAAATATCCATTTAACCGGTCCAACCCAAACGAGCAAACCAATCCATGTCATCCAAGGAACGATTGCTTCGATCATTACTGCAGGGCGCTTCTTAGGATTAAACTCCTTCAGATAGATCACAAACATATTTACAGAGTGTACTGTAAACTGAAATGACAACGAACAGAAGCTAAAGAAAGCGCGAACAGGTAATGGGAGTTTATACACCCAGCGCAGGAATCGACTTTTCATGATTCTCTCTAGCGTCGGCCAGGAATCTGGATCATGCTCCTCATGCTGTGTATGAACATGATGTGTTAAGTTATGCCATTTTCTCCACAGCTTTGGCCCTGTACTTAACGGCCAAAAGGCAACAGCCCCTAAAAAATCTCTTAGCCAAGGTTTTCTAACTACCGTGCCATGTAAAATTTCATGACCTAAAAACCCTAAAGCAGCAAAGCTTGCTCCAATAACAATCGAGATAGGTACATAAAACAGTGGAAATACGTCTAACAGCCCAATTGTAAGTAATCCCACTACCGTAATGACTAGATAAGCTAGTCCACCCCATAACCGAGTAGGAACTGGTTGAAACGCTTTTTTCGGCAGGTGAGGTTTTAATTTTGCTGCATACCAGCCAAACGAATGTAAATCTTGCAAATAAAAAACACCCTTCCAAATACACCTTTTACAGTTTGATATCTTCACACTTCTAATCTTACCCTTATTCATCCACTTGTTCAATAAAACTCTTTGTCCTCATCCCATCTCTTCTTATATAAACCTTAGCATTAACACTTATTTTGGCTTTTTTAAATTCCTCATCCCAATCATCTTTGTGTTCTTTGAATTTTTTATATTGTTGCTTGCTTAAATGCTCGCCAAATCCAAATACATCAACCCCATACTTGTTCTGTACGTTCGTAATCGTTGTTGTAAGTTTTTGTTCTAAATGGTCTTCCATAATGCTTTGATATCTTTCGTACGTGCTAATCTCACCTAAGGAATCTGGACATTGATTATCGTGGATATCTCCCTCAATGATGATTCGTAGTGTAAAAGCTGGAGCATCACCATCATAATTTGCAGTCACTTTTGTATGGGAATTATAAACTTGCAATGCAAAGAATCCATCCTCGCCGCAATCAGCAGTTGCCGTAGTTTGATCAATATCTTGAGTCCACATATAGTTTCGTGTGTCTTCTGCCGATAGAAATCCGACTAAGCGATCCTTATGAAACATCGCCATACCGTCATACTCAATTACCGCATTTAAATCTAGCTCTCTGTTATCGTCGACATTACGACCTTCATTAGGATTTCCCCTAATCGTAACCGCAGCTGCTACCGGATGTCTCCCCGGTGAAGTCAAGGCAAACACAAAATCGGTAAGAGCTGAATCTGGGTACCCTCCCCAATTATCTTTGATCGTACGAAATTGCTCATACATTTTCAACGAAGGGACTTTCTGAATAGGGTAAGTCGTTGTTATAATGTCCTTTGCCCTGACTCCTCTTGCGACAATAATTTGAAAATCATTACGAAATTGTCCGCTTTTCTCTAAAAACTGTAAAAACCTTGATATTCCTTCTTTTGCTACCTTCTCATCGATGATTAACGTTCTCGTATGCGAAAAATTCAACTCCCTTGTAATTCCCAAATTCATTTTATTAAGCAATTCAGCCATTGTTAGTCCTTTGAGCTCATACGTAATTGTCGGAGTCATCCCTTCTGCAGTTTGGTCATTTAGCTCGCTCGCATTGATCGCTTCAATCGTTAAGCTAAACGCCTCATCATCACTTACTTCTAGAGCTAATCCTGTAACTAGAGACACTTGATCTAATTCTTTACGATCCCAGCAGCCCGATAGAATAACGATTACAGAAAGGACGAGTAAGATTCCTTTCCCTCTCATGAACTTTCCTCCTTTTGCTTAGAAGGTAGTGGATTAGCGTTTGGTTCTTTCACATCGGCTTTTGGATGCAAGTAATTAGGTCTACGCTTCATCAGTTGTATCGGCAAACGCACAAACACATCTTTCTGGTCCTCTAAAATAAATGGGCCCATTGGTGCTAAATACGGAACACCAAATGATCGTAAGCTTGCTAAATGAGCAATGATCATTAAAAACCCAATGATCGTTCCAAATAACCCGAGCGCTGCTGTCATGAAGATCAATGCAAACCGGAGCAAACGAGTGGAATTCGCAAAGGAATAAACAGGTGCAACAAACCCTGCCATTGCCGTTAAAGCGACAGTAATAACAAGAAAATGAGAAACAACTCCTGCTTCAACGGCTGCTTGACCGATAACGAGAGCTCCAACAATCGAAACTGTCTGACCTACAACCCGAGGCATCCTAACTCCAGCCTCTCGCAAAATTTCAAATGTTACTTCCATTAATAACAATTCAACAACAGCAGGAAAAGGTACCCCTTCCCTTTGCGCTTGAATACTAATAATTAACCCTGTTGGAATTAATTGCGGATGATATGTTGTTAAACCAATATAGAAAGATGGTAACAACAATGCAATTAAAAACGCCAAATACCTAAGCAATCGTAGCATCGATGCCATCATAAAACCTTGATAGTAATCTTCACTTACTTGGAAAAAGTCAGTGAAAACAACAGGTGCCAAAAGAACGTACGGGGTTCCATCAACAATGACAGCGACTTTTCCTTCTACGATATTTGCTGATACCGTATCAGGACGGTCAGTATGATACAACATCGGAAAGGGAGTAATGACACGATCTGCAATAAATTCTTCAATATTACCAGAATCAAAGATCGCACTGCCCTTAATATCCTTAACTCGTTGTCTAACCTGTCTTACGATCTCCTCGCTAGCAACATTGTCCAAATAGGCAATACAAACTGCTGTTTGTGTATCTTTTCCTACAGTGAATTGTTCAACTTTCAAGTGAGGATTTTTAATTCTTCTTCTAATTAAACTAACATTTGTCGCTTTCACTTCTGTGAAACTATCTTGCGGACCACGAACGATCGTTTGTGTTTTCGACTGTTCGACTGCTCTACTTTCTGTCGTAATCGTGCTGATTGCAATCGCTTTTGATAATCCATCAATTAAAATGACGGTAAAACCTGAGAGAATATACCAGCTTACTTCATGGTTGTATTCTATAACAATGCAATTGTTACTAGAAAAAAATTCTTTCTGAAAATTTTCAAGCTGTGAAACTGTTGTTACCTGTTTTTGATTTCTGTATGCATTAGCAAGTGCCGGCCGAATCGTCTCAGCTACAGTCGGAAGATCAACCATACTAGTCAAGTAAAGAAGTAATCCTTCTTGCTTACCGACAAAGACTTTTTCCATATAAAAATCATAATTTTTCTCGAACGTTTGATTAAATTCTTCTTCATTTTTTTTTATGGACGGTGATATGCTAATTAAACCATTTTGATCATCTACTAGGTCTTCAGGAGTCGTTTTGTGATTCGTACCATCGACTTTCATGGAGGAGATGATCTGTCTAAATACTTTTTTCACGATGCGATCCCTCCCGAAACTGATTTATTCTTTCTTTTTTTCATCCAAATGATACAAAACAACAGCACTGGTATTCCAAATTGTAATGGAAGATGTAGCAAATAAGGAACAATAACCAAGCCCTCTTCAAAATGTTCTACAATGTTTACGGAGTTCAATACGGCAAAGAACGGAATCAACATACCAATAGGAATAATATATTTATTAATGGGAATTAAAAAAATGTACTCCAATCCTTTTAGTCCCGCATAGAAGAAGACACTTACTTTGATAAAAACCCCACACATTAAAATAAAGACGACCAATATATCTACACGCTCGATGAACTCCATTAACATAATCTCTCTCGCGGCTGTCATTAATGGAAACAGCGTCCTCGTTTTCAAATCAACTCCAAGAGCAGCAACTTGAATAACATTGGCATATATGATTAATAGGCCACTTGCCGCTACGGCTGCGCCCCCTACTTTTCCTACATGTGAAAATCGGGTTGTAGCTGTCATTATAACGGTAAAAACAATGACTTCACCATAAGGAAACGTTAGCAATGTAGGGAATACCGCCTCAAAAACAGGACCAAACCCTTCCCCTAGAATAGGAAGTAAATGAGTAAATTGCAGGCCTTCACTAAAAAAAAGTAAGAGTCCTACAACAATTAATATCCCGATAATATATGGAGAAATAACCTCCGTCACACGAGCAAGCACTTCAAGACCTAAATAGACGGTATACATAACAGGAAGCATCATTGCAATTACGATAACTTCCATCGGAGTAAACGGCAAAATGGTAATATTCATTAGCTCCCCAAAGTCGCGAATATTTCTTGAAGCAATATAAAAAAAATAAAGCGCGTAAAGTATGCACATGAATGTACCGAGAATTTTTCCAAATGCAAAAAAAAGCATTTCATATAAATTTTTCTGATCAGAAAATGAGATTAGTTGAAAGTAACTCCATACAATGATTACCCCCACCGATGCTGCAATTACTTCAGAAATCCATACATCTTGCTTAGCTTCTTCCCCTGTACCTACCACTACGGCTGTTCCTATCGCAAAAATCGTGATTAAAATAAATAATTGCCATAATGATATTTTTTCGTTCCCATTTGCCTTCATAGCACTCACTCACTTGTTTACAGATTGTTGCCCCTTTTGATTTTTCTTTTCTTTGTAGTCAATATATACAGCAACCAATAACCCTACGACAGCAGCCGCTGTCACAATCGTTCGTCTCGTCCCTAATTCAAATGGATAAATATGAATAATGCTTTCTAAAAAAGACATTCCGTAAATGATCGTGTCAAACACCGCCATCAAGAGGACCATTGAAACTAAAATAACAAAAAAGATTAAGGTAACCACTTCTTCGTTCACCTCAAGTTTCCGTCGTTCTACCCTTTTATCGTTTCCTGTACAGCAAGATTTATGTAACCTTTCCATTTATCCACCAATATACACTAAAGAAACTAGCACCTTAGCTAGTGCTAGTTTACTTTAGTGTACCTGTTGAAACGATCCTTAATTCTACATGGGTTGTTATATCTGCTCGGCTAAATCCTTCTACCCACTTTTTTTAGACCATTCTTTTGCATTGTTTAATCGGAAATAATCGCCAAACCCAATCGGGTCCACTTCAGCTTCTTGAAAAGATGCAAGAGCTCGTAACACCTTTTGCTCAAGATGCTTACTCGCTTCTTCTTCTACTTCCTCCCTGTTATCTCGTACAGACAAATACCTCGTTCCATCGTAATCAACAATACTTCCACGGTTAATAATTCATTTATATAATTGTTAATTTCAGGTTTATCTTTATACGTTGCTGTCAAAATATCCTCCACAGTTCCTTTCACAACAGCTACAAAAACATTTGAGCCAACTTGTGGATCACGATAAAGATTTTCTAGCTCTTTCATTACTCCTCTTTTTCTTGCAAACTCTTCGCTAAATAACACGACTCGCAATTGTGCAGAAGTAAGGGTTTTTTCTGTTAAAGTTGACACATCCATCATCACCATTCCTAAGTCCTCAATTACTGGATGCTCCAAATTAGGGTCAGCACAACCAAATAGCAATAAAATAGCCATCATTAATAGTGCTGCTTTCTTCATGAAGCCACTCCTTTCTCTTTCGTCTCCTTCCTCAACTTATTTTTCACTTTATGAATGAGAAGCAGCAAGATTGGTGATGTGTTTAATGCATAAGCAAAATAAGTACTCAAATCATCAAAAATTAAATCTTGAATATGAATGGGGATGGGTCCGATAATACTGACAGTGGCTACTAGAACTACAACATAGCCATGCCACGTTCGATTTTTATGTCTGTTAAAAAGGGCATCCATCCCTTTTTCTGCTACCCATAAATACGTAGCCGATGTTGAAAGTACTAGAAACACCCACAGTGTAGTACCAAAATTTTCAATCCGTTCCACAAACGGCAATTGGATTGCTTGAAATAGATTTAACACAGGGTATAGCAAATTATCTATTTGCCATGGTGAAAAGTAAGCAACAGCGGCTATTGAAACGAGAAAGTAATACGTAACAGCAATCCAAATACCTAAAGACGCATAAAGGAAAGCTTTTTTTTGGTTTTTTATATACGGGAAGTAAAACATGATCAATCCGTAGCCAAACATCGCAATGGAGCCGTCATATAGAGCTTCTAGCCAAGCAGTTCCACTTACTTCAAATGTAGGAACAACGTGAAGCCAATTTCCTGCTTGTAATGGCCACTGAAGAAAGACGATCATCCAACCGGTCAAAAAAAAGGAAAACATGTAAAAGCGAGCAACAGACTTAATTCCCCCTAAGACGATACAGGTTACAACAAAAAAAAGGCTAATAGTAAATGATGCAATCGTAAACGTAGGCAGGACGATCGATTGAACGAGACGAACATATTCCTGGCCAACAGTTGTGTCGTATAATTTTTAAAAATTTCATCTGCTTTAGTGGATGTTGACTGGTTTAGCGGATTAAATACTAATTCATCGATAATAGACGTTTCGACAATCGTATTTAAATAAACGATTGTTACCGTTTTATCACCAATTTTTATTTCTTTCATAACAAAGTCATCAACATCGGCTAAGCTTTTTTTGATCGCATCTTTTGTTATAGGCTCTTTAATGTCCTGATTTGCTTTATTATCATCATGTGGTTGAGGGGGAAATAACTGTTTAAACTTGAAACCTTTTCTCTTACGCCTCATTAAACACCCCTCCATATAATTTGGTCCATAAGTAAAATGTTCCCAGTTCATTATTGAATTATGTACTTACAAAAACGTCATAAAAATGACAAAGAGTAGGAAAAATCACATAAAGTGATTCTTCCTACTTCTAAAGAAAATAGTATCCAATACTGTAATTTCAACATTTTCTATATAAAATCCAATCGTTTTCCTCAATAGTATTGTAACAATCTGATAGTTGTTTCCCTGCAATGTAAACAAACGCTTCTCTTTCCCCCTCTTCTGTATATACAGTCCTCACCACTCGGTCATATTCATTTGATTTACGGCCAGATACGTAGTCTTCTAATTGATCGATCTGCACTAATTCATCGATTGTAACTTCATATAATTCACCTGATACTTTACGTTCTGGGTTGTCTTTTAAGACTGGATATCCGTACCCAGTATCATGTAACTCGCCTAAAGCCCATGATGTTAAAGAAATGACTTTTGCTTCATTTAAATAATGAGCATTTGCTCCTCCTTTCCTTAATGTCCCATAAACAAATACCAAATAAGTTTGCTCACTCAAAACGATCACTTCCCTTTTAACCTTAAACATCTAAACTAAACAATGTTTACCATTCTTTTTGTCATTCGTTGAATCGATCGATTTGCTTCTGCTAAAACCATAGCCTTATCCAACGTTTTCATTATACGGTTCTCCATAACGATGTTCCCATTGATAATTGATGTAATAACATCAGCTCTAGTAGCTGAATAAACAATACGAGAAATCGGATCAACATTAAAGGACGGGTACGTATGAAAGTTGTGCAAATCTAACATGATTAAATCTGCTTTCTTACCGACTTCAATACTTCCAATATCACTTTCCAAACCAATCGCTTTTGCTCCACCAATTGTCGCCATCTTTAATACTGTCTTAGCATCCATTGTCGTAGGTCCATGAAGTGGTTTTTGAATAAGGGCAGCCAAACGCATTTCATTAAACATGTCAAGATTATTATTGCATGGTGCCCCATCCGCACCAAGACTTACTGAAACTTGTTCATTTAGTAAACTTGGAATCTCAGCAACTCCTGATGCTAGTTTTAAATTAGAGCCTGGACAATGGCTCACATGGATCCCCTTTTCTTTAATAATTCGCTTTTCATTCTCACTTAACCAGACGCAATGAGCCAAAATAAGGCGATCATTAGCTAGGCCGATATGATCCAAATACTCAATATTTTTCATTCCCGTTTCATGTTCAACAATTTTGATTTCACCGCGATTTTCCGAAGCATGAGTATGCACATTGACTCCATAATGAGCTGAAAGATTGGCAACCTCTTTTAAGAGAGGTTCCGTGCAAGATACAACGAACCTAGGCGAAAAGGCATACTTTATTCGACCATCATCATAGTTATGCCATTTTTCTAACAAATCAACACTTTCTTGAACCGATTGTTTTGTATTTTCTTGCAATACTTTTGGCACTTCGTCTCCTTTATCCATCATGACTTTCCCTGATAATGCCCGTATTCCACTTGAAGCAATGGCTTGAAAAGCTGAATCCGTATGATGTACTGTCTCCATATCAACAATAGATGTCGTCCCACTTTGGATCAATTCACCGATACCTAACAGAGCTGAGTAGTATACGGATTCCTCATCATGTGCTGCCTCTAGTGGCCAAATCCGTTTTTTTAACCAATCTAACAATTCTAGATCATCGGCCCTTCCACGGAACACGGTTTGACACAAATGAATATGCGTCTGAACAAATCCGGGAATGACTGTCTTGTTAGAAGCATCAATCACTTTATCTACAGTTGGCGGATCTAAATTTACTCCTATTTCTTTTATTCGATCATGTTCAATTAAAATATCTCCAACAAAAATATCATCACTTTCGTTCATCGTCACGATTTCAGCTTGTTTAAGTAATATTTTACTCAAGGAAACCACCCCAAATTAAGAATATAGCCGCACAAAAAAGCTACAAAAAATGTGCAATAGTCCACTGAAAATGGTTCCCTTTTCACCTTTTCAAGCAGCAATCATACACATTTTTTCGTAGCTAGGAATTTACGGTTCCAAGTAGAAACCCTTGGTCCATATTACTCAAGGTTATACGAAAATAGAAGCAGTTATTTAGTTGACTACACTGCTACTATACGAAAAAAAATAAATGTATTCTATAAACAGGTCAGAAAATCTCCCGTGTTTTTTCATAATTATTGTAACCTATATGTTTTTAAGACATCTTTTAAGTACGATCAATTCTTTGTCGTTCTAACCTCTTTCCGATTCCATTTTCAATTAACTCTAAGTGACGGCGATCTTTCGGTGCAACAAATGTAAAAGCTCGTCCTTCCTCTCCAGCACGGCCCGTCCTCCCTATGCGGTGAATATAGCTTTCAACATCGTGTGGAATGTCGTAATTAAAGACGTGAGTCACCCCTTCCACATCTAATCCACGGGCCGCGACATCCGTTGCGACTAAATATTGAATTTGGCATTCCCGAAATGCTTTCATCACTTTTTCACGTTTAGCCTGAGACAAATCACCATGTAATTCATCTACGAGATATCGATTCGCTAATAGGGCTGCATTTAACTTGCTTGCTCTTCGTTTTGTACGGCAGAAAATAATCGCTAAAAACGGTTGTTCTTGTTTCATAACCGTTCTCAGTGTATCTTGCTTCGCTCGATCCGTTGTTTCAACAATCATCTGTTTAATTCGGTCAATCGTCACATTTTTTTGTTCAACATAAATATTTTCAGGCTGCTTCATATACTCATTTGCTAGTTCACGGATTTCCTCAGGCATCGTAGCTGAAAATAACAACGTTTGCCTAACGGTGGGAGTTTGTCGAATCACTTCTCTTACTTCCTGTAAAAAGCCCATATGCAGCATTTGGTCTGCTTCATCTAACACAAGGACCTTTACTTCGCTTAGATCAATTGTTTCCCGCCTAATATGATCAAGAAGCCTACCAGGTGTTGCAATAATAATCTGTATCGCTCCTTTTAATTTATGTAGCTGCTGTTCAACATCTTGACCTCCATAAACGGCCAGCACATCGATTGTAGGTAAGTGCTCTACCATCTTTTTTGCTTCATTTGTAATCTGCAGAGCAAGTTCTCTTGTTGGTGCGACAATTAACGCTTGAACATTTGACTTGTTTGGATCAATGCTCTCAATAATTGGGAGAAGAAACGCTAATGTTTTACCCGTTCCTGTCTGTGCTTGAGCTATGAGATCCCCTCCAGTACGAACAAAGGGGATTGCTTTTTCTTGGATCGGCGTTGGACTTGTAATGCCGTACTCTTTTAACCTTGCATGTAATTCTTGACTGACACCTAATGCTTGAAAATCCTTCATTTATTTCCCTACTTTCTAACTTAACAGCATGTGCTTTATTTTTACGTAAACTTACATCATTGTACCATTTTAAAAACAGAGAGTAGCTCATGGCGAGTTACTCTCTGTTTTCGTCTATTTTTTCTTCCAACAGTACTCTTCATACGAGGGAACTGAAAAAGGGTGGTTTTCCAAAGCCCCTAAAAAGGTACGGTTTTCACCTTTTTCCAGTGGCCTCCTTCATACATGGCTTTACGTTCCTGGTGATACAGGAACAGCATTTTCCTCCGTCTTATCTCTTCCTCTCCCTTTTCCAAAAAAGATGTCTCGATCACGATACATTAATATAGCTCCTAATAGGCAAGCAAAGAAATCTGAAATAGGAAAGGCCAAAAAGACACCATAAACACCAATGAAATGCGGCAAAATTAGCACGAGTGGGATTAAGAAGATCAGTTGTCGTGATAATGATAAGATTAATGCTTGCTTTGGCTTACCTAGTGCTTGATATAACCCACTACTAATTACTTGAATAGCGATTAAGAAGAAGGCTGCAAACATAATCCGTAAATACTCCACACCAGCATCAATGACAACTGGATTAGACGTGAATATCATCATCAACAAATGAGGCACAGTCATAATTAAAATAAAAATGAAAACCGAAATATAAAATGTAACTTTTAAACTTAGTACGACGGTTTCACGTAAACGATCAAAATTTTGAGCTCCGTAGTTATACCCAACAATCGGCTGCATTCCTTGCATAACACCAAGCATTGGCATGACTGTAAACATAATAATTCGTTGAATAATCCCAAATACCCCAACATGGAGATCGCCTCCAAAACGAATGAGCATCGAATTGATCGCAATCATCATCACACTACCTGCTGCCTGTTGCGCAAATGCTGGTAACCCTACTGCAACTACTTCTTTCACAATTGCAAACTTAATTTTCAAATCTGCCATCCGTAGCTGCAATGAGCTTTTCCCTGTTAAGAAATATCGTAAAATAACAATTGTCACTGAAGCTTGAGAGATAACGGTCGCAATGGCAGCCCCTTGAACACCCATGTTAAATCCAAAAATAAAAATAGGATCCAATATAATATTAATGACAGCTGGAATGATCATCGTCATCATTGCAAATTGAGCATTGCCTTCTGACCTAACAATATTATTCGTTGCAAACGCAAAAGAGAAGAAAAAAGTTCCTAACAAAATGGGAAACATGTAATCAAATGAATAGCCTAATATGTCAGGAGTGGCTCCAAATAATCGTAAAGTTGGTTCTAGTATCGTAAATGCGCCAATCATTCCTAACACACTAATAATGAGAATGACAGAAATAATATTCCCAAATACATGATTCGCCTCTTCTTCTCTTCTCTCCCCTAATCTTCTAGAGATAACAGAAGCTCCCCCAATCCCCATAGCAGCAGACACTGCCATCATAATCATCATGATCGGAAAAGCAATGGTTACCCCTGCAACCGCATCAATTCCTACTCCATATGAAATAAAAATCGTATCGACAACATTGTATAATGCCATCACAAACATCCCAATCATAGCCGGGATGGACAAGTTTTTTAACAACTTCGGAATCGGTTCGGTTCCAAGTCGCTCACTTTGCATCTTTTGTTTCATTCGTAATAACCAACTTTCTAATTTTTATAAAAAAATGCTACTCTACGTAAAAAAGAGAAAAACAACTGTTTTTCCTCGTCAGAAAAATTATTCATAAGCTTTTCATCCATTTGGCCCATTTCATTCCATAGTTTTTCTTCCAGGTCTCTCCCTTTTTCCGTTAAACTAATAATTTTCGACCGTCTATCTTGTTCACTTTCTTTCTTATTAATCAGCCCATTTTTCAACATAGAATCAATGATTCCATTCATTGTAGAAGCTTTAATGTATAAACGGTTTTGTAAAGCAGACTGTAAGAGTTCACTATGCTCTGTTAATTGATATAGCACCTTAAACTGGGCATGAGTTACCCCGTATTCCGCTAACTTTTGATTAAATTGATTTTGCATAAGGTGGGCCACAATACCAATTTGATATCCAATTCGATCTTCTAAATTTCTATCCACAATTACTTAGCCCCCTAACTATTCTAATAAAATCTTACACCCATTTCACTCAACATTCAACTATTTATTTCGAACAACTAAATAGTTTCATATTTTTGCTGAATACACCCATGCCTAGTCCCTGTCATATATTATTGTAAGTTTTGGCTTTACTGCAAAAGAAAGGAGCAAAACTTATGGAATTAACTGCCCCTCATTGGATCTACCTTATTGGCACATTCATTATTATTATAACAATGCTTTTCAGGCAGAATGTCGTCGTGCCAGCTGTGTTAATGACCTTCTTTGTAGGATGGGTTTATACTGGCTCATTTTCCATTGGGCTTCAATCGATTTTTCAAGCAAGTTTAACTGCTGCTGCTGAGCTTTTTAATATTTTTCTCATTATCGCGATCATGACTGCCTTACTTCATTCTTTAAAAGCGATCGGTGCGGATGAACAAATGATCACTCCTTTTCAACGTGTTATGAAAAATGGGCATATTTCTTTTTGGGTGATTGTCTTTGTCACTTATGCGATCTCTCTATTTTTCTGGCCAACACCTGCTGTCCCATTAATCGGTGCCTTGTTGATTCCTGTTGCAATAAGGGCTGGTTTGCCCCCGATTGGTGCTGCCATTGCAATTTCTTTAGCCGGCCAAGGGATGGCGTTATCTGCTGATTATATGATTCAAATTGCTCCGATGCTAAATGCAACATCAGCAGGTATTGATGTCGGACCTGTTGCTGACAGAGCGTTAGTTTTATCACTCATTACTGGTGCTGTTGCGCTAACGTATGCATATTTCTCCATTAGGAAGTCAATCAAAGCTCCTTCACGCGAGCATCTTCTTACATGGGAAAAAGCAGGAAATCCCGAAATGGAAGAGGAAGCCATTACTCCTAGCACTACTCAAAAACACCGAGTGTTCTTTGCATTGTTAGTACCAATCTCTTTTCTAATTATTGTGATCTATATGGTGCTTTCAATGTTTACTGACGCAATACCGGATATGGAAGGTGGTGCTGGTGCTTCATTAATCGGCGGGACCGCTGTTATCTTATTAGTAGTAGCTTCTAGTTTCTATAATTTCAGAAAATCACTCGCAAATGTAAGTGATTTTTTAGTGAAAGGTTTCGTCTTTGCCTTTAAAGCAATGGGACCAGTGATCCCTATAGCTGGCTTCTTCTTTATAGGAAGTGGAGAATTTTCAGCAAAAATCTTTGGGATGGAAGCTGACCAAGCACCTTCTTTCTTGTTTGACCTCGTTCAAGCTGGTCAGCAAGTGATTCCTGAAAGTTCTATTTTGGCCGCATTTGGCATTCTATTAATTGGAATGATTACAGGCTTAGATGGCTCAGGTTTCTCAGGACTTCCATTAGTAGGGGCGTTATCAGGAGCATTAGGTGAAAGCGTTGGAATTGATGTTGCTACACTTGCTGCCATCGGTCAAATGGGTTCCATCTGGGTAGGTGGAGGAACTCTAATCGCCTGGTCCTCATTAGTAGCTGTAGCCGGTTTTGCAAAAGTCCCTGTAATGGACCTCGTCCGAAAAGCGTTTATCCCTGTAATGCTAGGGCTCATTGTTTCAACCATTGCTGCGTTGTTTTTATTTTAAATGAATCTAGTTCTCTCGTACGATTTCAACATAAAAAAATAGCTGAGCAAATAGTTTTTGCTCAGCTATTTTTAATAATTGCTTTCACCCGGCCTACTTGACCATCCTGAAGTCGGACTTTTATTCCATGAGGGTGATGCGGTGATTTTGTTAAAAGGTCTTTTACGATTCCTCTAGTCGTTTTTCCCGTACGTTGATCTTGCTTTAGGACAATATCCACTTCAATACCTGGTTGAATGTTCTTTCTCTCTTGTCCTGACTTTGTCATATGAAATCCTCATCTCAACTAATTTATTGACTTCTAGTATACACAAAAAAGTGTACACTTCACCATCTATTAATGACTTTCCTCATGACTGTCATCTGGAAGATGAGGATGATCAGCCTCGGTATCAGCAACTACATTGTATATACCTATGACAGAAAGTAAAATCGCAATAGCAGAAATTACCCAGGTGCGAACTGTTTTCGTCATCTTGAACTCTCCATTTCCGTTTGAACAAGCTTTGTTTTTTGTAGTCGTAGAGCATTTAAGACAACAGATACTGAACTAAATGCCATCGCAGCACCTGCTACCCAAGGGGCTAATAAACCTAGAGCAGCAATTGGAATTCCTAATGAATTATATACAAAGGCAAAAAATAAATTTTGTTTAATATTTACCATTGTCTTTCGACTCATCATAATCGCATCGGCTACGCTATTTAAATCTCCACGCATGAGTGTAATATCTGCTGCTTCAATTGCAACATCTGTCCCTGTTCCAATAGCCATTCCGATATCTGCAACAGCAAGTGCAGGTGCATCATTTAACCCATCTCCCACCATCGCAACCTTTTTTCCTTCTTTTTGCAGCCTTTCGATAACTGCACTTTTTTCGTGCGGCAGCACTTGGGCAACAACATTTTCGATTCCTACTTGCTTGGCAATCGCTTCAGCAGTTCGGCTGTTATCTCCTGTTAACATAATTACTTCAAGCCCTAATTCTTTCAACCTAGTTATAGCTTGTTTCGATGTGTCTTTTACCGTATCTGCAACCGCCACAAGGCCTGCATATTGACCATCGACAGCGATTAGCATAGCCGTTTTCCCTTCATTTTCAAGCTCGAGCATCGTCTCATTTGCCTTTTCAAAATCAATGTTCTCATCTTCAAGTAATTTTCTCGTTCCAACGATCACTGTAAAACCATTTACAAGAGCACGAATTCCGTGACCAGGAATTGCTTCAAAATGACTTATTTCTAATAGTTCAAGCTTTAACCCTTTTACATATTGTACAATCGCTTGTGCTAAAGGATGCTCTGATTTGCTTTCGGCTGAAGCTACCATTCGTAGTAGTTCATCCTTCTCTACGATCTCTTCACTTAGAAAATCCGTTAACATTGGTTCACCTTTAGTAACCGTGCCTGTTTTATCTAGAACGACCGTTTGGATCGACTGTGTATTTTCAAGATGTTCCCCACCTTTAAAAAGCAACCCTAGTTCAGCAGCACGACCAGAACCGGCCATAATCGAGGTCGGTGTTGCAAGTCCAAGAGCACAAGGACAAGCAATAACGAGAATCGAAATGGTAGGAAATAATGCAGCACCTAAATTCCCTGGTGTAATAAGTAAATACCAAACAAAAAACGAAACAACAGCAATGACAACAACAACTGGAACAAAAATCCCCGAAACTTTATCCGTCATCCGCTGAATGTTGGCTTTTGACCCTTGGGCATTCTCAACGATTTTTATAATTTGCGATAAGGCCGTATCTTTTCCTACTTTTGTTGCTTCCATTGTTAACGAACCATTTTTATTCATCGTTGAACCAATGACTTCATCACCTATTTGTTTGTCAATAGGGATACTTTCCCCCGTAATCATCGATTCATCTACAGCTGAATGTCCTTCAATAATTTTCCCATCTACAGGAATTTTCTCTCCTGGTCTTACAAGTAAATGATCTCCGACTTTCACATCTGAAAGAGCAATAGTAATAGGCTCACCATTGCTAATAATTGTTGCTGTTTTCACTTGAAGTCCTAATAACTTCTGAATCGCCTGGCTTGTTTTTCCTTTCGCCCGTGCTTCAAAAAGCTTCCCTAGCACTATAAGTGTAATGATGACAGCAGAAGTTTCAAAATATAAATCAGGCATCACAATCCCGTGCTCCATAGCCTCAATTCCTAAATAAATACTATAAAAATATGCAGCTGATGTTCCTAAGGCAACAAGGACATCCATATTCGCACTTTTGTTTCGCAATGCTTTATATGCACCGACGTAAAACTGGGCTCCAACAACAAACTGAACAGGTGTTGCCAGAGCTAATTGTACCCAAGGATTCATAAACATCTCAGGCATCCAAATAAACGATGTAAACTCAAAATGCGTCACCATCGACCAAAATAAAGGCAAGGTTAAAATCGCAGCAAATAAAAATTTGCCTAATTGGGTTTCCATTTCTTTTTGTTTTGCATCTATTTGCGTAGTCTCTTCATTTTTCTCTTCTAATCCAAATCCTAGTTTATCAACAGCCTTTTTCATTTCAGAAGTTGTAACTGCTCCATCTAAATATTTGACCGTTGCTGTTTCAAGTGCTAGATTTACTGTTGCCTGTTGAACACCATGGAGGCGATTCAACTTCTTCTCAATCCGACTTGAGCAAGCAGCACAGGTCATTCCTGTTACATGAAAGTCAGCCTTTAAAACTCTCACTTCATATCCGAGTTTTTCAACTTTGTCCGTTACTTGTTTGACACTCGTTTCAACTGTATCAAGAGTAACATTTGCTCGTTCTGTTGCCAGATTGACATTGACTTCTTGAACCCCATCCAATCTTCTTATCCCTTTTTCTACTCTTGCAGAGCAAGCAGCGCAGGTCATACCTCCGATGGAAAATGTTATTTCTACCTTTGCCATCATTCTTCCCCTCCCTCTCTTAGAAAAGGCCTTATCTCTTACCCCTATAGGGTATATTTTTCATACAAGAAAACGTGCCTTTGTGGCACGTTACTTTAGGAACTAGACTACATCATACCCTTGCTCTTCAATCTCTTCTTTAATCGCATCAAGTGACAAGCTACTTGCTTCGTAATCTACAACGACTGTACCATTTGCTAAGTTTACTTCGACTGAACGAACTCCATCAAGTTTTCCGACACTTCCCTCAACTGCAGATACACAATGATTACAAGACATTCCTTTTACTTGAATTGTTGTTTTTTCCATGTTCTTCATCACCTTTACTTGATTAAGATACACCTATCGTACCATACCCACCTAGGGTAAGCAACATAACAAAAAATTAAAACTACGTTTTTGTTAATCGTTCAATGACATCCATAAGCTCAGCAATTGATTCATCTCCACTGCCGCTTTTAATTGCATCCGCTACACAGTGCTTCGTATGGTTTTCCATTAACTGCAAGCTTACCTTTTTCATCGCTGCATTTATAGCAGAAATTTGAATAAGAATGTCCACACAGTATCGATCATTCTCTACCATGTTTTGAATTCCCCTTACTTGCCCTTCGATTCGTTTGAGTCGATTCACCAACTGTTCTTTTTCACGGGAATGTCGATGATCTATTTGCTTCAACTCAATTTTTTTTGACATTGGCGAATCTCCTTTCACCTGTTTTTATAATACTACTATCATATAAAAAACACTGCTTGTCAACGACTAACCTAAAACGGAATGCTTATGTTCACTTGAATCGATTTGATCATCTGGAAAGAAAGTATCCACTTGTTCTAGAGCAAAAAAGACAAACAAAACAAGGAGAAATACAATAAGAGGGTTTCTTAAAAAAGTCACAATAAATGATTTAGATTCAGCGTGGAACATTCGAGTCGTAATTACTAAAACGATTAAACTAATCATAAATAAAAATTTTAATAGCGTATCTTCTTGGCCGATTGGAGACATTTCCCCAATCATTGCCCCCATCATCCCGCCCATTAAACCAGCTAACATTCCTTCAAGTGTTGTAATTAACTGGTGAGGCAATCCGATAAAAGCACCTATTGTCATTCCAATTACAATTCCTAGTATCGTAGACTGAATAAAATCTCCTCTTAACAATAAACCCATAATTGTCCCAAATAAAATACCAGCAGTCATTCCTCCGGCCATTGCTGTCATCATAAGATTCATTTGTGACTCATGACGGTTTTGAACAATCACCAAATAATAGCAAAGAAAAAGAACGGTTGACGCCATGAAAAATAAAAGCAAACCAGTTGACATAAATACCCCCCCCATCCCTCTTCTTATTATCCTATTTCACTAGTTTAACGAATAGTACAAGTGTTGGTTTATTCATACAGAAAAGCAGGCCCACCCAAATAGATGGAGCCTACTATTCATTCGTGAGTGCTTCTACCTCAGCTATTTCAGCAACAATTTGTTCGATCGGAATAGCTAACCCGTGTCCCTCTTCTTGACTACCGATAGAAGGAAGCGATCTTGCATAGACCACCCCGACCACTTCTCCTTCCTCAGATAAAACAGGGCTACCACTATGTCCAGGGAAAATTGCATTTGAAATCTTCAACACTTGATATGGGGCTTCCTCATTTAAGATTTCCCCCTTATTGACAATCTGTGTTTGGGATAGTGGACTACCAATCACATAGATTTTCTCCTGCTCTTTTGCATCTTCCGTACGCAGTGGCAAATATGGTACGTCATTACCATCAATTTTCAACAAAGCAACATCGAGGTCTTCCTCAGAATGAATGATTTGTGCATGAAAGATGTCTCCACTCGGAAATACGACAGCAAGCGGCTCCCGATTATGGATAACATGATGATTCGTTAATATAAACCCATCAGGTGAAATCGCAAAACCTGTCCCTCTTCCACCGCTACCTTGAATGGTCACTACCGCTTCTTTAAAATTAGCAATGTGTTCTTGTTGACTTAACTCTTCAGACGTCCGAACTAATTCACGGGAATCAGATGAAAAAAGGTTAAACCAAATGTTGGAAACTTGCAAAATAAGAAGAATAGCAATCCCAGCACCTACTATGCGGACGAGGTTTCTCTTTGATTGTTTCTTTTTTAATTCTTCTTCTGTATTCTCTTCCTCAAAAAGAAAATCCTCAGGCTTCGGGACGTACTCCTCCTCTTCTTCAGACCTATAATCATCTTTCATAAAATCACCTACTCTACAACATGATAGCTGCTAATTCATTCAACTACATTAATTGGGGTTTTCGGTTCGCCACCATGTAACACAGATATAATATTATCAGCAGCCATTTCCGCCATATTTCTTCTAGCTTCCACCGTCGCATTTCCAATATGTGGAGTTAAAATGACATTGTCTAACGTCTTTAACCGTTCGGTAACTGACGGTTCAAATTCAAATACATCAAGTCCCGCTCCAGCAATTCTTTTATTTGCTAAAGCACATACTAAGGCGTCTTCGTGGACAAGCGGACCTCTGGCTAAATTTAATAAAAATGCCTCAGGCTTCATCAACGCAAGTTCCTTTTCCCCTATAAAATGTTTTAAAGAAGGGTGGAAACTCATATGTAAGCTCACCACGTCTGCTTCTTGTAGAAGTGCCTCTTTATCAAGATATGTACAGTCTAATAAGTGTTCTTCCTCGTTTGAAAGGCGCGTTCGATTATGATAAATGATCTTCATATCAAATGCTTTCGCCATTTGTACGACTTTCTTTCCAATGTTCCCCATTCCAAAGATACCAAGTGTCTTTCCACGTAGCTCTGTACCAAGATGGAACAAAGGTGCCCATCCTTCAAAATAACCAGTTCGCGTAAGTTTATCGCCTTCTACTAGGCGATTTTGATAATGAAATCAAAAGACCCATCGTTAATTCTGCCGTTGCGTATGTTGAGACAACAGGAGTATTGGTTACATGGATCTTTTTCTTGGTCGCTGTTTCTACATCAATATTATTAAACCCTGCACCATAGTTCGCAATAATCTTTAAATCAGGAGCAGCATTCATAATTTCCTGATCAATCGTATCGGACAAAATGGATAAAATCGCTTCTTTTCCTTGAACCATTTGTATAATTTCATCTTTTGTCATTGGTGTAACACTTTCATTCATAATAACTTGAAAATATTTGCTTAACTTTTCATATGCAATAGTAGGGATTTTCCCTAAAACGGCTACCTCTTTCAACACGACACTCCCTCTCAAAAATCATCTATTCCATTTTAACAAAAAAGAAAAAGAGATAACACAACATGACAGGCGATTTTATTGGTTGTTCACCCTCATTTGCATTATACTATTAAGAAAAGAATGTAAATGTAGGAGGAACGCATGGAGGCTATCACAATACAGGAAGTACAGACCTTGATTCATTCATACGCTAACCAAGAAGTGTATTTACACTTAGAGACAACAAACGGTGCCTACGCTTCTCATAATGATTCATCTTTTTTCTCAGCAAGTGCCTACATAAGAAATGCAAAGATCACGTATGAGCACGGCAAAATAATCGGAGATGGTCCGTACCGAGTGGGCTTAAAGCTTGAAATCGGTTGGGTATACGCTGAAGGGTTAACACATTATGAGCAAGATGAATTAGGACGTCTTCTCCTTGCTGGTCACGGAAACGATGGAAAGTTAGCCGTTGCATTAGAAATTAGCAAAACACCTTTTGAATAGAGAGGAATGATTTGACATGAAAAAAGAACGACAGATCCTCGTCATATTCCCCCATCCAGATGATGAGACATTTGGTGTTTCAGGTACGATTGCGATGCATGTTGCCAATGGAACACCGATTACATATGCTTGCTTAACCCTTGGTGAAATGGGAAGAAATCTTGGCACTCCACCATTTGCAACGAGGGAATCACTACCAAAAATCCGAACACAAGAATTAATTAAAGCTTCCGAGGCAATGGGAATTGATGACTTACGTATGTTAGGATTTCGAGACAAAACCGTCGAGTTTGAAGACGACGAAAAAATGATTCTTATTATGAGCAACCTAATTGAAGAGCTGAACCCATCATTAGTTATTACCTTTTATCCTGGATACTCGGTTCATCCCGACCACGAGGCGACGGCGCGCGCAGTCATCGAAGCTGTCAAACGGATGGAAGAAAGCGAGCGCCCTACCGTCCATTGTGTTGCCTTCTCCAATGGCCATGAACAAGAAATTGGTCCGGCTGATATCGTAAACGACATCACTCCATTTGCCGAACAAAAGAAAGCAGCAATGCGAGCACATCTTTCACAAACAGAATGGATGCTTAAAGAGCTTGAACCAAAATGGGAAAGTGGTGATAAAGTGGCTCTTGAATGGTTACAAACAGAGCGATTTTGGACGTATTCATTTAAATAAACGAAAACACGAACTACATTTGAGGTACAGATTTTCGTGATTTGTACCTGTTTTTTATTGGTACTTCAATTAGATCTAGGTTATAAGGACTTGCACGTTTCCCACTATGCCGTTATAATATATAACTTGTAAAATAGTAGTAGACAAATAAAAGAGGTGATTCGGTGCTTTTAACTAAGTTAGGGGCCGAGGAGGAGAAAAGAGACCCTGTAGAACTAGAGCAAAACTTAGTAGATTTAGAGTTTCAAATGTTTCGTATGCAAGCGAACGTTAAAGAAATTGCAAAAAAACGACAAATTTTAGGAATAGAACAAACAAAAGAAGAAAAATGGGTGATTGTGTCTATTGTAGATGATGGGCATGCATGTAAGATCATGCTAAATGACTGTGAATCCGCCTTTCGTGGAAGCTGGGATTTCTCAATCCAAGCCAAATATGAGGATCAATCAACGATTTTCATTGGCGACATCAAAGGCGAAGAAAACAAAGGCTACGGCTCAATTTGCATGGACTATTTAAAGGAACATGCACAGGATCAAAACGTCCAATACATCAAAGGCGATCTCGCCGAACGTGACTTTGACCATCTTGACAGACTCATCCATTTTTATGATAAGCATAATTTTGATATTGAGGTTGACCACGAGAACTGCAGTGGATCAATTGTTTGCCAGCCCCATTGGTAAAATGGGGTCTTTTTTTTGTAGTAGTCACCATATGGTCACAACAGAAGCAAATGAATTATTTAGCTACTTCTTCTTGCCTAGTTAAAGTAGGATGTCCATAAAAACCTATTAGTGTGATGTCTGTCCTACCTGTTGATTACATTTACTCAGTTAAAAGAGATCGTTTTAATTTTTAGTACATTAAAAGCCACTCACTAGGAGTGACTTACTTTAAAAATAGACTAATTGTACCCTCAGAGAACTCGACCTTTATATTCTTAATTAACTTATCCTCACCTTTAAAAAGCATTTTTTCACCTTTATGAAATTTACCATCCCAGTTGGGCATTTCCTTTTCTAGTTCTTCGCCACTTGCTGTCCTAACTAAGTTATCGTCAATGTAAAAATTAATAGTACACATTTATGTATCATCCCCCTTTACCTAACTTAATTCGGCATAAGGAGACAGTTTCCTTCTTTATAAATATGAAAAAACAACCAAAAATGGATTTTCATCTAACTGGAAATTATTCTGCTCAATTATAGTAGCTGTACACTCCATTGTTTTCGTGTATAGCCGCAATTATTTTCAAATACTGTATACACCTTGCGTTAAAGTTAAAACATAAGAAAGAAAGTTAAAATAAACGGCTATAAAAAGGTGAAAATTATGTATGGGAAAAACGAAAAAGATAATATCCGAATGTTTGACAAATATAGCATTATTGGGTTGGTAGGGATCGTTACGGTTTTTTATTTATCTTGGCTCGCTCATAATTTGATGGTACCTTAATATAGCGAAAGAAGGCACTATAAAGGAATTTATCAGCGCCTTCTTTTTTCGCCTGTTCCTAACTGCAGTAACAGAGTTATATAAAGGAAATAATAAACCTATATCGTTTACTTACCAGTTAACATATACCCAAGCGTACCGGTTACGATACCTAAAAGCGCTCCTCCTAGTACCTCTTCAGGCATATGCCCAAGACGCTCTCTTAACTTTTTACTCTGATCCCTGCTTTTGTGGGGGGCATGCAATCCTGTTAAACGATTTACTTCTTCACTCATATCATTTACTTTTATTGTTAATTCACCTGTTTGTCTGCGAATTCCTTGTGCATCATACATAACAATTAAACCAAACACAGTAGACAAAGCAAAGTCAACTGAAGAAATGCCACGTTCAAGAGCAACAAAAGTAGCTAATGCCGTTACCCCGGCTGAATGGGAACTCGGCATCCCACCGGTTTCAAATAACAAACCTGTATCCCACTTCCCTGTTTTTGCTTTGTGTATAGGTATTTTTAATGATTGGGCAATTCCGATTGTTGTTAGAGCAGTTACCATTGGTCGATTCATCTATTTCACCTCATCTATATCGTTTGAATTGAAGCGAAAAGTATACACTTGGCAGACTGCAACAAATTTTGTTTTTTTAATCCATCGTTTGATCGTTGTTTTTCCTTTTCCTTTTGTAATATATCATGATAATCAAAATTAGAATCAAACTCGGCACAAAAACCGGGCTTAAACCAATCAAAAAGACTACAATGGTTGAGCTTGCTAGTAAAGCTACATTAATTGTATCAATAAATAGTTTTTTTGATCGTTCCCATGTATTCAATTCGTCTCCTTGAATGCTTGATGTTCCAATAGAAACCTCATTAATTGCTATGGTTATTGTCGAAAGTTCAACTTGATTTTCTAAGAACTGCTTTCTTCCCGTCATATGCTCGATTTCTTCTTGAACCTTCGCTAAATCGTTTGAAATCTTTAATAAATTTTCCGTATTAGCAGCCTGTTCCATAAAGCCTAACAGTCGCTCTTCCACAACACTTTTGGCTTTTAATCGAGATCCTAAATCAATGTACTCTTCGGTTACGTCATTGCCATGTGTGCTTTGTTCAACGATTTTGACATCTGTCGTTCCTATATATTCGATAAACGGCACAAAATCTTGCTTCGGCACGCGAAGGACAATGGTCCCAAATAGCTTGCCATCAGCCCCTTCATGATGATGTGATTCAACAACATAGCCGCCTAACTGACCAGTCCTTTCTTGGATCTTGTCTCTAGATAGGTAGAAGTCTTTCACTTCTAGAGTCAAATATCCTTGATAAATGACCATGCGCTCTGCTGCTTTTGTACTTACTTGATTCAGTATTCCTCTATCCATATTCATGCTTTCGGAAGAAGTTGCAACTTCTGCTTCTTCAAATACTTGGTCACTTACAGCCAAATCATTTACCTCTTCCTGACTACTACAAGCACTTATAACCAATACTAAAAAAACAATTCCAAGGAAACCCTTTATTTTTCCCATTATACACACCTCCAAATCTACACATGAGACGACTGGAGCTACTAGATGGTTTCAACTTGGTTAATTTACTATTCTGTTAAATTCATGTATAGGCTTACAAAAGTTTACTCCCCGCACCATTATGGGGTAAGCTTTAAAAGCAAAAATAAATAAGGAGTTACTTTCATGGAAATTGTTGATCAAATTACTCATTTACAAGTCTTAAATCAATTTTGGATTTTGCTCTTTTTCCTTGTTCCTATGGTACTAATATCAAGAACAATTGTAGCTGGTACAAGATTTTCTCCTGTACTTATTATTGTTATCTTCGGCTTATTGCTTGGTTTTCTTTTAGTTTCTGTCGGAATCGCTACACCTGGATTAGTTGAGTTTCCATTTGTTGATTTAATGGCTCGTACGACCATTATTGCTTTAACGGTATCATTCTTTGTTGGAGGACAGGAGTTACGAAAAATTCTAAGCAAGAAGGAGCTTGAAGTCTCTGACATTGTCGTTCCATCAGATGAAGAAACAATTCTTGGAACAACACGCACTCAATTCTTTTACATTGTTCGTGCATTCTTCTTATTGCTTGGAATTGAAGGATTTACCAGAATGCTCTTACAGGGACAGGCTGCTGAAGGGCTGGCTGTCTATAATCCTCTTATTGCTTATATAGGTCTCATTATCGCTGTAATATTAATCGATAATAAAGCTACCATAAGAAATAAGCATTTGTATATTCGGAAAGGTTTGCTAGAACTTGGGTTAATCATTGTCGTTTTACTTATTTCCTTTTATGTTGCTCAGGCATTTGTTTCCATTATTGCGTTACCGCAAATCTTTTTCGCTATGATGATTTCAGCTGCCCTCGGTGCAATTTTCCACAATTGGACATTTGGTCCAACTATACGTGCCCTACTTTTTGCCGGGATTCCAGTTGTACTTGCGGCGAACTTCATGGTTGGAGGGTCTCGCATTAGTGATGCCTTTGAAATTCAAGGGATGAACTCTGTATTAGCGTATGGATTTTTCGGACAACTTTTTTGGATGTTTGGGGGAATTGCCTTAATTATGCTTATTGCTAAAACAGCAAACACGCGAAACTTAGCACCTGGTATGGCTGGTTCTCTTTCTCATTCTGGTTTAACAGGAGCTTGTACTGCAGGAGATTTTGGAAAAGTTGCGGCTCAACGCGCACCAATTATGATTAATATTCCATTCTTTGGACATGTGTTTGTATTTTCAGTACTTGCAATCAGTGCTGAGCGCGGCTCTCTATGGATTGGACCTTCTTCCATCATTGTAGCAATTGGAATCGGACTAACGATTTTAGCTCTCTTAAATTTACGTAAAGCCAATGGGGATGATCGAAAAGAAGTAAAAGCTCTAATGCAATTTTCATTTGGTTGGCAAATTTGTGCCGTTTTTGGGGGATTAGCGCTTTTAAGCTTTAGTACAATGTCTTTTGAATATACAGCTATGGCGCAAACATCGGCCATTTCCCATTTTGGATTATTTGCTGCCATTCAAGGTGAGATGTTTGGTACGGATGCAGCTTTACTCATTCCTTTTATCTTTTCTATGCCATTTTTAGTACACCCACTTGTTTTCTATATGTTCGGGAAAGCTATGGAAAAAGATGGAGAGATGCCAATTAAGCCTGTTTATATTTTAGCGATTATTGGCGTTATTGGCGTATCTTACGCATTACTTTTTGCTTAACATTAAATAAGAGACGACGACATGTTCGTCTCTTATTTATTATACTTTTTGATACACCCGTACAACTTCTTGTAGCTTTAATGCCAATCCTATCTTTCCATCTAATTTTACCTTCCCTGTCATAAATGTTACTGTAGTGTTCCGTTCATCTGCTAACTATTTCAAGAGATCTTTTCCGATAATTGCAATGTAACATCCGCTTCCTCGTCTTGACTTTCATATAAGTTTGCTTTTCCATCTCTTAGTACAACTTGAATCGTACCCTCATCCTTTAAATCAAATTGGAACACACGGTCCTTCTTTTTGCTAATATACTCAGGATGATTATTCATTTTTTCAATCAACTCTCTTAGTTCCCCCACCGCATTCAATCTCATCATCCTCCTATCACTCTTTTTCCTTACTCTTTATTCGCTAATAAGCGATTCCTTTTTGTTTTAACGAATAAGATCGATTCATTCTAGATATAGTAAAACCATGTAGAAAGATCAGAAAAAGGGAGTTATTCTCTTTTTCGTTCCAATGAGACCATCGGAGGTGTTTTGTTTGGATACGATGAGAATTTTACAGTATGTTTGTACGTTTCTTGGAACTGGTTGTTTAATTTTTACTTATATTCAAATGGCTAAAACAAGTCAAAAAAAGAAGAGTGATTCATAGCTTTACCTATGTTGTCACTCTTTTTCATTATTGGTTTATAGCTTTTTCAATCGCTCTCTTTGTAATGGACCAATGTGAATCCACCCACGTTACTTCTTGTTCTTTTATAAGGAAACATTGAGGTGATTCATGTTTGACTCCTGTTTTTTCTGCAATGGCATTAGATACAGGACGTTGTTCAATCACTTTTACTAAAGCATAATTAAATTCATTCTCTGCTCCTTTTTGAAACGCTTGAAATTCTTTGAATGCTTCAGCACTAATTGGACAAGTTGTACTATGCTTTAACAGTAAAACAGGCTTTTCTCCTGATGATTGATAAAGCTCTTTCCAGTCGTCAATACTAATTAGTTCGCGAATACTCATAACTTTGTTCTATCCTTTCCAATTATATATATTTAGTCTTTTTCTGAATAATACATAAGTGCAATTGCTCCAGGTCCTGTATGTGTACTTATAATAGGAGACGTTTCTGTAATTGTCACTGGGATTTGTTTCAGTTGTAATGCATCTTTCAATTTATTTGCCAGTGATTCCGCCTCAATATGAGCAATCCCGACTGCCTTTACCTTTAATGACGATGTTTCCTCGATGAATTGTTTCTTAAAATATTCAATCATTTGTATATGAGTACGTACTTTGTTCACGGGTGTATATACTCCATCAGCCAGAGAGGCAATTGGCTTGATTTTCAGGATGGATCCAAGCAATGCTTTGCCTCGGCCAATTCTACCCCCTTTTACTAAATATTCTAATGTATCCACCATTAAATATAAAGAAGTATGCTCACGAACTTCTTCTAACCTGGCAACAATTTCTTCGACACTATGTCCATCGCTAGCCATCTTTGCAGCTTCAATCACTTGAAAAGCTAATGCATGAGAGATGAACTGTGAATTAATAACCGTTACATTTTCTCCGATCATATCCGCTGCCGTTCTTGCAGAATTAAATGTACCACTCATTCCTTCCGTAAGATGGATTGATATGATGTGTGTTGTATCAGGTTCGGCTAATAACCGAAGATATGTCTCCTCAAAATAACCAACAGAAGGTTGCGAACTTTTTGGAAGCTCCTCAGATGAAGTCAATAATTTCACAAAATCACTTTTTGTTATATCGATCCCATCTAAATAAGTTTGTCCATTTACTGAAATAGATAATGGGACAACCTCAATCCCGTAAGTTTGAATAAGATCTTTCGTTAAATCAGAAGTTGAATCTGTTACGATCTTAATTGTCATTTCTACATTCCCCTTTTATAGCTTCATGACGTCTATGAAAAAATTACATAAAATTCCCTATTCCGACTCATCATATCATAAAACTTTGTACCTATCCGTTATTACTTTCCTAAAGTGAACCGGATTTCCTGATACGTGATATGGTCTGGGAGCTTTTCTTTAATTGGCTTAAGAAAATCTGTTCCTACCTCAGCTGCTACTTCATTTATAAGGAAGCGATGTTCCTCCTTTACAAATTGAGCTAAATGTAACTCTATTCCTTCTTGCTCTGCACGAATTAAGTGTTTGACAATCGTCTGCTCCGTTAAAGAGAAGGCTTCAACTAACTGCTCGATTGATGCACCTTCTTTAAAACGTTTTGCGGTTTCTAAATATTGCCCTTTTTTTGAAGCACCGCTGCTTTTTTTCGATTGTCTTTCACTCAATACAGGCTGATTATTTTTAAATTGTACTAATACCTCTAAAAAAGCTTGTCCATACTTCTCTTTTTTTTGTTCACCGACACCGGAAATTTCAGACAACTCATCCATCGTTACAGGAATATATCGACTCATTTCTTTTAAAGTGCGGTCTGAAAAAACCATATATGGAGGTATATTGCTATCGGTAGAGAGCTGCTTACGCAATTGACGTAATGCTTCAAAAACATCATCTTGTTCTTGTGGCTCTACTTGTGCTAACGTTTCAGTAATAAAAAGTTGTTCCTCACCTTTTAATACTGGCAACGTTTTCTCTGTTAATTCGATCGTTGGGTATGAAGTTCCCGTTGCTCGTAAATATTCTTCCGCCATTAAAATGTCAATAAATTCAGCCACATCTTTTTGAGTCCAATCCTTCATTAAACCATATGTTGAAACATCGTTTAACTGTAATTGTTTAATTTTTTGATTTGATGATCCGACTAGAATTTGAGCAATCATCGTTTTTCCGAAACGTTCTCTCACTCGTTTAACTGTTGAAAAAACCATCTGAGCTTCTTTCGTTCGATCTACCTTCTCACCTGCTTGAACACAGTTCGAACACTTTCCACAAGTCTTATTAGTATCTTCACCAAAATAGTGTAAAATATATTGTTGCAAACAACGTTCCGTATGGCAAAATCCAGTCATTTGCTGCAATTTTTTATATTCCATTTCCATTCTATCATCCGTACGATCAGATTGTTCAATTAAGAAGGATTGGGTTCTAACATCTTGTGGGCTAAATAATAGAACACAATCACTTGCTTCTCCATCACGCCCTGCTCTTCCAGCTTCTTGATAGTAAGCCTCAATCGTCCTCGGTAAATTGTAATGAAGAATATACCGTACATTCGACTTGTCTATACCCATTCCAAAAGCATTTGTTGCTACAATAATTTTAGCTTCATCATGTATGAAAGCCTCTTGATTAGCTGAGCGCTGACTCTCAGACATTCCTCCATGATAACAAGCAACATCAAAGCCTTTTGATGTCAGTTCGTCAAAAATTTGCTCAACTTCTTTTCTTGTTGAAGCATAGATAATCCCCGATTCATTCCTTCTTGCTGCTAAGAAAGAAGACATGAATTTTTGTTTGCTTACTCCTTTTTTTACTTGGAATGTTAAATTCGTTCGTTCAAAGCCAGTTGTTATCACATTTTCTTTATCGATATGTAAAAATTGTTGTAAGTCAAAACAAACTTGCTTTGTCGCTGTTGCCGTTAATGCCAAGACTGTAACTCTTTGAGATAACTCATCAAGCCATGATGAAATAGATAAATAACTTGGCCTGAAATCATGCCCCCATTGAGACATACAGTGCGCCTCATCAATGGCAACTAATGAGAGTGAAATGTGCTCAAGCAGATGTTGAAAAGATGGATGATTCAACCTCTCAGGAGCGACATAGACAAGTTTGTAATGGCCTTCCTTAATACGCGATTGCCGGGCACTCTCTTCACTTGCACTTAATGTACTATTTAAATACGTCGCAGGTATATTCAACTCATTCAAGGCATCAACCTGATCTTTCATTAATGAAATGAGCGGGGAGATCACAAGCGTAACTCCAGGCAAAACTAAAGCAGGAATTTGATAACATAGTGATTTTCCACCTCCTGTCGGCATGATACCAATTGTATCAATGCCATTTAACACTTGTTCGATTATGACCCTTTGTCCATCTCTAAATTGATCATATCCATATATCGATTTCAACTTTTCCTGCGCTAACTGCAGTTTATTTTTCTCCATCAACAGTTCCTCTTTTCTATTTTGAATGAGAAAGTGATCGTTGGACACTTTATAAATGAATAACACTCTGAGGTGATATCATGAACATGACATTAAAACAAAAAAATACATTCTGTTTAATCATTGTTTCATTAATTATGTTTGCACCTGTTTTCATCATGTTATTTACAGGTGAACGATTTGTTACAGCGATTCGTTTGTTCCCTCTGGACTTTTCGCTTTACTTCGCTGTTCTTTTAGGAGCGATCATTGTAAACTATACAACGCGGTCAACGAAACTGCTAACCATTACGATGCTCGCAACAATAGCTGGATTAGCCGTTTATTTTTTCTGGTATATATAACACACCTTCCATCGTACCATGATCCAAATCATCGGTCGAGTAAAGACAAAAGTAGGTTTATTTCAAAAATATCGTTAGAATACTAGCCCCTTGTCCACAATGAATGGTATAATTCATTCGATTATGGACATTGGAGGCATACATATTTATGATAACCGTTACAAATGTTGGATTACAATACGGCGACCGCAAGTTATTTGATGAAGTAAATATTAAATTTACACCAGGAAATTGTTACGGATTAATTGGCGCAAACGGTGCTGGAAAATCAACTTTTATTAAAATTCTTTCAGGTGAAATTGAACCACAGCAAGGTGATGTTCATATGAAGCCAGGACAAAGACTTGCTGTGTTAAAGCAAAACCACTTCGAGTACGAAGAAGTAGAAGTTTTAACAACAGTAATTATGGGACATGCTCGCCTGTATCAAGTCATGCAAGAAAAAGATGCGATTTATATGAAGGAAGAATTCTCTGATGAAGATGGTATTAAGGCCGCAGAGCTTGAAGGTGAATTTGCAGAAATGAATGGTTGGGAAGCAGAATCTGAAGCTGCTATTCTTCTTAAAGGGCTTGGTATTTCGGAAGAACTTCACTCAAAGAAGATGGCTGACTTAACAGGTTCTGAAAAAGTAAAGGTGCTTCTTGCTCAAGCATTATTCGGAGAACCAGATGTGCTTCTATTAGATGAGCCGACCAACCACTTAGACATTAAAGCGATCGAATGGTTAGAAGAATTTCTTATTAACTTTGAGAATACGGTTATCGTCGTTTCACACGACCGTCACTTCCTTAACAAGGTTTGTACACATATTGCTGATTTAGATTTCGGCAAAATCCAAATCTATGTTGGGAACTACGACTTCTGGTATGAGTCAAGTCAACTTGCTCAAAAAATGGCACAAGACCAAAATAAGAAAAAAGAAGAAAAAATTAAGGAACTTCAAAGCTTCATTGCCCGCTTTAGTGCAAATGCATCAAAATCTAAACAAGCAACTTCAAGAAAAAAATTGCTTGATAAAATAGAACTAGATGACATTAAACCATCATCACGTAAATACCCATATGTTCATTTTTCTCTTGGACGTGAAATTGGAAATGATGTATTGCGTGTAGAAGGAATTACAAAAACAATTGATGGTGAAAAAGTCCTTAACAATGTCAGCTTTACGATGGATAAAGAAGATAAAATTACCCTTGTCGGTGATAATGAAATTGCCAAAACCGCTCTTTTTAAAATTTTAACTGGAGAAATGGAACCAGATAGTGGAACGTATAAATGGGGCATCACAACGTCGCAAGCATACTTCCCGAAAGATAACTCTGCTTATTTTGAAGGAAGTGACTTAAGCTTAGTTGATTGGCTACGCCAATATTCACCTGAAGATGACAGTGATACATTTTTACGTGGATTCCTTGGACGTATGCTCTTCTCTGGGGAAGAAGTCAAGAAAAAAGCAAACGTCTTATCTGGAGGAGAAAAAGTTCGCTGTATGCTATCGAAAATGATGCTTAGCGGTGCAAATGTTCTTCTTCTTGACGAGCCGACCAACCACTTAGACTTAGAGTCTATTACAGCGGTGAACAACGGGCTCATAAATTACAAAGGTGCGATGATTTTCACTTCTCATGACCATCAATTTAATGAAACAATTGCAAACCGCGTGATTGAATTAACATCTGATGGTGTCATTGATAAGCAAATGACATTTAATGAATATTTAGAAACAACAAAGAAATAAGGTTGAAAGGATGGCTTTAGAGTCATCCTTTTTCTTATTAAATTAAATAGTAGATCTTATAATGGACGCTCATCTAAATGAGATTTAATACATGGTTAGACAAAAAGAAAACAGCTGTCGTCACGCTTTATAAACTAAAGCATGCGGCGCTGTTGCTGTTTTCGTCTTTTTATTACTTGCACAACAATAACAATGGTAAATAGGGCAAATAATGTATAAATTAAATTTTGGATAAAACTGTTCCAATCTTTGATTGAAGAGCCATAATAATAACCAATGAAGAAATAGATTGATAACCATATAAATGCAGAACTAAAACCAATCATAGCGAAAAGGCGATACGAAATGCCTGACATCCCAATACTAAATGGGACTGCATGACGAATAAAAGGAAAGAAATAACTAAAGCTAGCGGCTTTGAGACCATATTGATCTAGTAACTCTCTTCCTTTTTCAGCACGAGAATGCCAGATTGATTGACTTTTCTTATCAAAATTCGAATGTTGGTACACTGCATTCCCTATAACATACAGGATCGTTCCATGTAAAATAATACTACTAAAAATGACAAGAAAAGTAGGAACAGGATCTAATAGTTTGGTTGTTGCAAGTAAGCCACCACTCATTAACAATACTTCATTTGGTACAGGGAAGAAAAACAAGCCAATTGCTACAGTAAAAAACAATGCAATGTAGCCATATTGCTTAATAAAATCAATAAAAATCAATGTATCCATCGAACACCTCCTCCTTGTTTTCTTGTCCCATTAAGAAAAAGAAAGGCAGCAACCGCTGCCTTATCCTTTGAAGTAATCTTTATAATAACCGCCAATTTTCCCAGTATTATCAATTACAAAATAAAACTCGTCTGTTTCATTCTTTAATTCGTAAGACTTCCCTTTTGTTAATGCACGGTTAACCATATATTTTTTCGCATCTGTATGAACACACTCAATCGTGCGGATCGTTTGTTTATTAGACCATGTTTGATGTATCAAAAAACTCAACTCTCTTTCCACTATTCTATATGTATGCTTCCATTATACTGACTATCCTAAAAAATTGCCAACTTATTTACGTAGCTGTTACGAAACTTTAATATTTAACCAAAATAAGAGGCCGACCTAAGTCAGCCTCTTTCTTCTATTTAACCTTCAAGTAAAAGTGATTCAGGGTCTTCTAAAAGTTCCTTAACTTTTACAAGGAATCCTACAGCTTCTTTTCCATCAACAATACGGTGATCGTATGATAGAGCAATATACATCATTGGACGATTTTCAAAACGTTCCTTATCAAGAGCTACAGGACGCCATTGAATTTTATGCATTCCTAAAATTCCAACTTGAGGCGCATTTAAGATCGGTGTAGACATTAGTGATCCGAAAACACCACCATTTGTGATCGTAAATGTACCACCTTGTAAATCAGCAATTGATAATTTATTATCACGTGCTTTCTTACCTAGTTCACCAATTCCTTTTTCGATTCCTGCAAAGCTTAAGCGATCTGCATCACGCAGGACAGGAACTACTAAGCCTTCATCTGTTGATACGGCACAGCCAATATCATAGTATTTTTTAATTAATAACTCATCGCCTTGAATTTCAGCATTTAGTAATGGGAACTCCTTTAACGCGCCTACTACTGCTTTTGTAAAGAAAGACATAAAGCCAAGCTTCACACCATTTTTCTCAACAAATGCATCTTTACGGCGATTACGAACATCCATCACTGCTGTCATATCAACTTCATTAAAAGTTGTTAACATCGCTGCTGTTTGCTGTGATTCAACTAAACGTTTTGCAATCGTTTGACGACGACGAGTCATTTTCACTCGTTCTACTGGCTTAGCTGAGTCATCAGACGCAACAGGCGCTGCAGGGCTAGGGCTCTTTTTAGGTGCTGAAGGAGCAGATGCAGACTGTGTTGCCTGAGCCTTTGTTCCATGAGATTCCACGTCTTGCTTACGGACACGACCTAACGGGTCACCAGTTGATACCGTACTTAAATCGATTCCTTTCTCACGCGCTAACTTCCTAGCTGCAGGAGATGCAAGCGGGCGGTCTGTAGAAGATGGTGTACTTGCTTCTACTTCTGCTTTTGCTGCTGGTACCGCTTCTTTTTTAGGCTCTTCTTGAACAGCTTCGGTTTTCGTTTCACCTACAGCACTACCACTTTCGTCGATGACTGCAATTACTTCACCAACTTCAACTGTGTCACCTGGCTCTCTTTTAAATTCTTTAATAACACCAGAGTGCTCCGCTACAATTTCAATATTAACTTTATCAGTTTCAAGTTCAGCAATATATTCACCTTGGTTAATGTGCTCTCCAACTTGTTTTAACCATTGAGCAATGGTTCCTTCTGTAATCGACTCTGCAAGTTCTGGTACTTTAATCTCAATCACGGAAAAGGCCTCCTCTTATTGTTTACGTGTCAAAGACTCTGTTACAATACGTTCTTGCTCTTTTTTATGTGCGACTGGGTCACCTTCTGCTGGACTAGAACGATGCGTTCTACCGATGTAACTTACGGCTGTTCCTTCAGGTGTAATTTCACGAATACGAGATTCGATATATGGCCAAGCCCCCATATTTTTTGGTTCTTCTTGCACCCAAACGATTTCTTTTACATTTTTGAAACGAGCGAACAATTCTCTAATTGGCTTTTTCGCAAATGGATATAACTCTTCTACTCGTGCAATATGCAGCCAATCCCAGTTTTGATCGCTATTTTTTTCAATACGATCAGCAAGATCAATCGCTATCTTACCGCTACATAAAATAAGTCGTTCTACTTGTTCTGGTTTTTGACCAAGCCCTTCTTGCTCAAATACAGGCTTAAATTCTCCCTCTGTAAACTCAACATGTGAAGAAGCAACAACTTGATTCCGGAGCAAGCTTTTTGGCGTCATAATAATAAGTGGACGAACGGAATCTTTTTCAAGAATTTTTGCCTGTCTTCTTAAAATATGAAAATACTGTGCTGCTGACGTACAGTTAGCAATCGTCCAGTTATTTTCTGCTGCTAGAACAAGGAATCGTTCAACACGACCACTTGAATGTTCTGGTCCTTGACCTTCATATCCATGCGGTAATAAAACAACAAGACCAGATTTTTGTCCCCACTTAGCACGACCTGCTGAAATCCATTGGTCAAACATAACTTGTGCTCCGTTTGCAAAATCTCCAAACTGAGCTTCCCATAGAACAAGCGTTTCTGGAGCTTGCACATTATAACCGTACTCAAAACCGACAACCGCTTGTTCTGAAAGCGGGCTATTGTATACTGCAAATGATGCATTTGCTTTTTCAAACGTCTGTAATGGAGTATGCACTTCATTTGTTTCACGATCATGTAACACTAAATGACGGTGAGCAAACGTCCCACGCTCTGAATCTTGCCCTGTTAACCTGATTGGAGTACCATCATGTAAAATCGTAGCAAACGCTAACGTTTCTGCTAACGCCCAATCGATTTTTGCATTTTCTTCAAATGCTTGAAGACGACGCTTTAAAATTTTCTCAAGCTTAACATTTGCATTAAATGTCTCTGGCCAAGCTAACAAATCTTCATTAATTTCCTTAAGCGTATTAAATGGAACGCTCGTTTTTACTCTAGGTAAGCCATTGACGACATAATCAGGTGGTGACATCTCTTTTGGTTGATTTGATTTGTTGGCAATCACATCATCATATTGAGATTGTAAGTAATCTTGAGTTTCTTTATCTAACTTATCTCCATACTCATTATCAATAACTGACTTCTCTGTAAGCTGATTTGCATAAATTGAACGTACTGTTGGATGCTTACGAATAATGTTATATGTTGCCGGTTGTGTCACAGCAGGTTCATCCATTTCATTGTGACCAAAACGGCGGTAGCCAATTAAATCGATGAGGAAATCCTTTTTGAAACGCTTGCGATATTGAACAGCTAAATGGATTGCAGCTAAGCAAGCTTCTGGATCATCCGCATTGACGTGGACAATTGGAATTTCGAACCCTTTCGCTGGATCACTGGCATATGTAGTAGAACGCGAATCATATGTCTCAGTTGTGAATCCAATGTTGTTATTTGCTATTATATGAAGAGACCCGCCAGTCTGATAACCATTTAATCGGCTAAGGTTTAACGTTTCTGTAACAATTCCTTGACCAGGAAACGCTGCATCTCCATGGATTAAGACAGAATACGCTTTTGTAACCGATTGTTCAGGGAAACCTTTTGAAGTCCTTACTTCTTGAGCTGCTCTTGCATACCCTTCAACAATTGGACTAACAAATTCAAGGTGACTTGGGTTATTTGCTAGTGATACAGTAGCTTCAGCTGTATTCTCTTCCCTAATTTGACGATCAGCACCTAAATGGTACTTTACATCTCCTGTCCAACCATTTATTCCTGCTGAAACTCCAGCTGGATCTAAATTTTTACTTGGTGCATGTAAGAATTCAGAGAAGATCATCTTGTATGGTTTGCTTAACGTATGAGCTAACACATTTAATCGTCCACGGTGCGCCATTCCAATAAGAACATTTTGCGTTCCTTCATGAACAACTTCGCGAACAGCTTCATCAAGCATTGGTACTAACATATCTAATCCTTCGATTGAGAAGCGCTTTGCACCTACGAACGTACGATGTACAAACTTTTCAAAACCTTCTACTTGCGTTAATCTTGTCAGAAGATTAAGACGTTGTTGCTTTGTTAAGTTTGGTACATACATACCAGACTCAACCATTTTAATTAACCACTCTCTTTCTTCCATATCATGAACATGGTTAAATTCAAATGCAGTGGTTTTTGTATAAACTTCTTTTAAGTAGTTAATTGCATCCAACCCATTTTTTACATGTGCTGGTGCATGTTCACAGATCATATCAACAGGTACTTGCTTTAAGAATTCTTCAGTTAAATTATAGTGACTCAACTCTAAAATTTGAGGATATCCTGATTGTTTGAAAATCGGGTTTGTGTCTGAAACTAAATGCCCTTTTCTTCGAATCATATCCGCTAACTTAACTGCATTGACAAAATTCCTAACCATATTAGGTGAGGCAGCAGAAACATCTGGGGTAGCACTTGGTTTACTTTCATTTTCTGAAGGTGGTGGACCCCAAATATCAAATAATTCTCGCAAATCTTCTTCTACAGCTTCTGGATTTTTGGAATACTCTTCGTAAAGCTCAATTGCTACGCCAAGATTTGGACCATGAAACCCTTGCCATGGCTCTTCCGCTTTGTGCCCCTTGCTTGACATAAGATGATTACCTCCTAGTTTAACTTCAAGTTAAATCTATGAATTTTTATAATTGTAACGCTTTCATTACCATTTTAACATAATTGTCACATTTGTTAAAGAATATATCTACTTATTCATAGATTTATTTCATTCACTCATTTGACAAAGAACGTTACAATATAAAGAGTAGAAATTAGAAGTACTCTACACTAAAAAGTGTAAATCTTTTTTTAAAGAAAATCTAGTTTTTCCATAAAAAAAGGAATTTTTTTCACTTTTTTATTTAGTCTTCAAAAAAAGGAATGAAATTAATGATTCAGTTCGACAAAATCAACAAACAAATCCTTTCTTCTGCATGCCTACAATGTGAAGATGAATATTTTCAACCACCAAGTAACAACATTCCAAAAGTCGGATGTTGTTCTTATAGTCCAACATTTTACTTACTTGAAATTGCTAAAATGATAAACAGAGATGAAGTCTTTTTTCAAAATCATATATTACGACATCCCAAAGCTCATATCTCGCCATTTCATATAACAGTTCAAGCAAAAGTGCACCCTGACTATGCACACATTGCAAACAAAGAGTCACTTTCAAAATTAGCAGCAGATGACCTACGACATGCTTATTCGGTTTGTCAATATTTCAAATATGAAAAAGGGTGTTCACTTGACCCTTCATTTAAAAACTCCGTTTGTCGTTCTTTTATTTGCCTTTCAATTGAAGCTCACTTAAACAAGAAGGAAAAAGAGTCGCTTCAATCTTGGACGCATATGATTAAACATGAAGAGTCTCTTTTTCAACGTACGCATGAAGAAGCGTTAAAGAAATTGGGTATGGACTTGCAGTCAGATCCCTCCGCAGTAGTCGACTATTTCAAAACTTTACAAAATTAGAAGGGGGTGTCTCAAAAGGTTTGTTTTTTGACCTTTTGAGACACCCCCGAAGCAATGAGCGTAGTCGCTACATCTTTTAAAAGCCTTGAGAGGAGTGGGTTTCTCCTCTCAAGGCGCGTAGTGAACGGAGCCATTGCCTCCGCTGTTTCGGACTTTTTGCACCCCCCCTCTTTATTTAGGTTGATGATTCCGATGCGCTTGAAACCAATTTGAAATTTGATTCTTTTCATTCTCTGTAAATTGAAATAGCGGAGAATCACACCCCTCTTCTCGTAAGATAATTTGTAAAATGTCATTTGACTGTCCTACAATAACAAGTGCTTCTGGCTCCTGTAATCCCTCAGGGGTATTTCCTTCAAATGTAACAATATAATGTTTCCATTGTTGAACATTATATGAGTCAATTATTCGTAAATTAGAAAACGTACATTCTGTATACTTTTCAAACGTCAAATCAATCATTGTCTTTTTCTCACTTTCTAACTCTTATTCTAAATCAAACTATTTATAGGTTGGCTGGTTCTCTATGAACTAGCCAACCTCTGAACTATAATTTAAAATGAATTGTACGTAACTATCTTGTCCAATGTTTTTCTTGAGGAAGGATACGCTTCTTTTGCAGCTTTCCCAACAGTAATTAGCATAATAGGTGTAAAGCGATCGGGCACATGAAATTTATTAATAAATTCCTGTTGTTTAAAGCCACCGATTGGGCAAGTATCATAGCCCTTTGATTTTGCTGCTAGCATAAACTGCATTGCCGCTAACGATGCATTTAGAAATGCCGCATCTCGAGCAAAGCTGCCCCCTCTTTTATACGCTCCGTTGATTTGATCAACGAGTGTATTTTTTATTTCTTCAGACATGAATCCCTGTTTGACAGCTTCTTGGTAGACTCCTTCAGCTTCTTTGTTTGCTTCTAAATCTCCTAACACGGCAACTACAGCAGATGCATCTACAATTTGCTGTTGGTAATAAGCAATAGGGAGGAGCTCCTCTTGTTTCTTTTGATCTTCTATAACTAAGAACCGCCAATGTTGTAAATTCCAAGCAGATGGTGCAGTAATCGCTGCTGTGAGCATTTCCTCAAGCTCTGCTTTTGAGATCTTATAATTAGACTCGTAATGTTTTACCGAATGACGTTCTTCCATTATATTATCCAAAACATTTTTTTCTTGTTGACGTAATCTTATAGACATGATGTGACACTCCTTTTATTCTTGTACCTGTTATACTATCGAAGAAATACGTTTTCTGTAAAATTAAATGCTTATCCTAATCGATATTGAAGTAACCTGACCGTCTCTTCTAACTGTTGCTTTGTCGTATTCCTGCCAAGACTAAAACGGATTGTTCCTTTTCCATCCTCTGGTTTTACGCCCATCGCTTTTAAAACAGGTGATAATGTCACCTCACCTGAATGACAAGCTGATCCGGTTGAAGCAGCAACCTCTGGAACTGCATCCAATATATCCTGACCGATCCTATTTGCAAAACTCACATTTAAAGTGTTTGGCAAACATTCGTCGGGATGGCCATTCACTCGAATTTGATGAGGAAAAGCTTGCTTAAGCAATGAAAGGAAATATTTTTTTTGCTTAAGAATATCTGTCCCCTCCTCTAAATAACGACTTGCACTTTCACTCGCAGCTCCTAGTCCTGCGAGTAAGAGAACATTTTCTGTCCCTGCCCTCATGCCGTTCTCATGACCCGCTCCATGAATATACGGATCAATCTTCACACCCTTACGTATATAAAGTGCACCTACACCTTTTGGCGCATACAATTTATGTCCAGCTATTGATAAAAAGTCAACATGTAGCTGTTCTACATCGACAGGAACTTTCCCTATAGATTGTGCTGCATCTGTATGGAAGAGAATCCCTCTTTCACGAGCAAGTTCCCCTATCTCTTCAATCGGTTGTAACGTCCCGACTTCATTATTCGCATGCATAACTGTGATCAGAATCGTATCTGGACGAATGGCCTTCTCTATCTCTTTTACAGAAACTTGTCCAAATTGATCTACATCCACATAAGTGACCTCTGCCCCAAATTTCTCAAGATACCGTAATGGTTCACGTACAGCCGGGTGTTCAATTGTTGTCGTAATCATATGCCTTCCCTTACTTTGATACTTTTCAAAGACATTCTTAATTACATGATTATTCGATTCACTCCCGCCACTAGTAAAGATAATCTCTTCCATTTGAGCTCCAATTAGGCTTGCTACTTGTCCCCTTGCCTTTTCAACTACTTTTTTTGCTTCTACTGCAGCAAAATGACTCGTCGATGGATTTCCATAGTGCTCGCTTAAAAAAGGTGTCATAGCCTCAACCACTTCTGGCATAAGGGGGGTACTCGCATTGTAATCTAAATAAATTTGTTTCATTAGTTATTAAACCTCCGCTTTCTTTTCATAACCACAGTGTATCAGCTTGAGGTACATCATGTATAACTATTCGTTTTCGAAACACGCTAAAGAAAACTCAAATAGGAGTTGATTCATGTGGAGATGAAATTAGAATCAAACGAAAGTAAGGTTCCATGTTACGTTACTGTTGAACCCAAAGATGGCATCTTTAAGCTTCAGACTTTTGATACAAGTGACCGTACCTTTCGAAGTGGTCATGAACTTCTTGCTTGGGTAAAGAAAAACTGGGAACCGATACAGTTTCAAAACCCTTCTGAATATCAACAACTTCTATATGCAGTTGCTCAAGAATTGCAAAACGGCTACAAATAGCCAGTTCCCAATTTTTCACCTATTTTTTCCACGCGATTCTAAACAAGACAGGCATGCATATATTTACTTGAACGACTTTCATTGGGGTGAGTATATGCTTGCTTTTATTTTGCTTCTTCTTCTCTCCATGCTTGTTAGCATTGACGCCTTCGCAATCGGATTTTTATTTGGACTAAAGAAAATCCGTATTCCTTTACTTGTCGTGGCAATGATTGCCCTTTTTTCAGCTTTTGTCGTTTTCTTTTCCATGGGCATTGGGCGGTTTATCGGTGATTTAGTTCCTACTTCGATTATTCAAACGATGGCAGGAATACTTCTTATTGGAATAGCAGTGTTTAATCTTATCTATGAAATACCTCTTTATCGACGTTCTTATTTCGTGATGATCGCACTTTTAATGAATGTTGATAGTTTCGGATACGGCATTCAAGCCGGATTGTCGGATCGTTCATTTTGGTTTGCACCAATGGCAGGAATGATAATCTTTTTCGCATTTATCATCGGTGTCATCCATGGTCACGAAATCAAAAGTCGATTTATTATTCGATATATGGCCTATATTCCGAGTATCCTTTTCCTTTTGCTAGGCATAAGCAAGCTACTTTTTTAACAATTTTAGGGGTTATCCCAAAAGGTTAAAATCATACCTTGTGGGGTAACCTCTTTATAAGATTAGTTAGACAATTCTTTTACAAACTATTACTATTAATAAAAAGGCTTAAATGGAAAGGAATAATTTTCGTATGTCTTCACGAGATTTTGAATTAACCTCAAACTTACGTCTATCTTCAGGTTGTCATATACTTTATAGTTATAGTCAATTAGATGCATACGTAAATAATGCTATCAGTTTTATTCAAGAAGGTCTAGATAAGGACCAACAGATCGTATTTATTGATTCAAAAGAACATATGAATAAATTGATTCCTTTGTTAGAAACAAAACAGCACTCCGATCAAATACTTTTTTTGAATGCAGATCATTATTATTGTTTTCAAGATGGTATCGAGCAAACCGTTCGGAACTACCGACAGTATATAAAGCCTTTCTTGCAATCTAAGAAACCTATACGAATATGGGGAAATGTTAATAGTAGTTACGATGTTCAAGCTGAGCTACTTAAAGCGTATGAATGCACTTGTAACGAATTCGTAAAGAAGATGGATAACACATTAATGGTTTGTGCTTATGATGGTCAAAAATTATCTGCTGCCATGCTTGAAGATATGTTATATTACCATGAATATTTTATGACGGATACATCGTTAGTACCATCTAATCTCTATAATCGAGATCAAAAATCGGTTGCCTTCCCTTCTATCTATGAGCAAATCAAACGTGAGAAAAAGACAGAAGATTTGATGATCCGTTCTGAAAAACTATCAATGGCAGGTCAATTTGCAGCTGGTATAGCTCATGAAATACGAAATCCTTTAACGTCTATCAAAGGATTCTTTCAGCTTATTAAAGAATCTACTAACAAAGATATATATTACAAGATTATTGAAGAAGAACTAGATAAAATTGAACAAGTTTCCAATGAAATGCTTATTTTAGCCAAACCTCATTCAGACTTGCGGCATTCACATGAAATTCTGCCGCTTATAAATGATGTGAAAATGTTATTAGAAACTCAAGCTATTATAAAAAACATTTCCATTTTTACTGAATTCAAAACGAATAACCTCTGTATTTATTGTGAGGACACCAAAATTAAGCAAGTTCTAATTAATTTAATTAAAAACGCAATTGAAGTAATGAATCAAGGTACAATCACGATTACAGTAGAAAAGACCGACTCGCATGTCATTCTTTCCGTAAAGGACGAAGGTCCCGGAATTTCTAAAGAAAACATAAAGAAATTAGGAGAGCCTTTTTACACAACGAAACCAAAAGGAACTGGCCTTGGCTTGTTAGTATGTCAGAAGATCATTGAATCACATGAGGGCTCACTAACAGTTGAAAGTCAGGAAGGAACCGGGACAACATTTACCATTGAATTGCCCTTACATACACCAAACAATTAAAAACAGAGCAATCGACAAACAGCAGAATATTCTGTCCATTTTTATCAATTCCTGCGCTTGCCTCGGAAATAGCAATGTTATTACCAGTTCCTTACAAAAAAAAAAAAAAAAACAAGTGGAAGCCCAATGAGACTTTCACTTGTTTTTTTCCTGTTACATTCTATTTACCATGTTGTTGTTTAATTTTACATACTTAAGAAGTTAACTTTTTTATCTAACAATTCCTCTACTATGTTGTTTTGCAACAGAAATCTCAAAATAACTGTCATCATCCTCATATATTCGATCGATAATAATTAATACATCCTCAAAAGCGACAGAATGATTGTTAGTATGATTCTCATGCATAAACTGGATCATCTTTTCTATTTCAGCGTTAATTTTATGATTAAGGTCTTCCTCACTAGTTTTCTTACTTCTTATGCTATCATTAAAATCCATCGGATATTTAGGGATATTCATCGACCTTACCTTCTTCCATACTAAATTTACTATAATCATAATAGTTTAGATAGGAGGAATCAAGGATTGAAATATTTAAGGAAATCTGTCCTTTTGGCAGAAGAAAATCCATCTAATTTAGATGGATTTAAAATTATGTATTTAAATAGTTGAATCTCATTACATTACAGCATTAATTGAATTAATTCGAATATAATCACTTGGTGCAGCTATCTCAACAGGCTCACTATTTATCCTTATATAATCGGATGGTGCTGCGAAATCAGTTTTAGGAATTGCAATTACTAGAATAGCTAAAATTAACATACTAATGATTAATCTTTTCAATTGGCTCATCTCCCTTTAATTATCTTATCCAACTCATTAGTAGCAAGTTGTCTATAATAAAAGTCTCCAGACAGTTCAAAAAACCTACTTGATTTTTCAAAAAAAACTCTATCTCCTGATATTAAGCCTTTATAATAATAATTAAAGGCTTTTAAGTAATCATTGACTATTTTAGATTCAATCTCATCAAGCAATTTTAGAGCATCATCTGGTTTGCCACTCTGAATTAAATAATATGCAAACTCTTGTTTATTATCTAAGTTAGATAGTTTCATGAAATTTAAATTGACGCTTTCTAACTCTTTCCAATAACAATAAGTAAAGTTTAAATTTTTGTTTATAACTGTTTTTAATGCCTCATGTTTAAGTTCTTCAGAAAGAGCTAACGATTTTTTAAAATAATTCACTGCTTGCGCTTTATCGTTTAGAATATATGAATTCGCTAGTCCAAGTAAAGCTACAGATTTCATTGTAGGTGTCAAGGCAAATTCAACAATGTTTTCCCCACATTCTCTCGACTTCTCTACATCGTTTAAATGTAAATAGACACTTTGCATTGTAACCATATAACGGCACAACAACGATGTCTTCATAAACCCTTCCTCTAACCTGCAGATCTCTGCATTCACTAATTCGCTTAATGAAGCAATCATTTCGAATTCTTTCTGACTTGAATAATTATATAGCTGAAAGACTTTAATTAATGTTGAGAGTTCTGGAGCTCTTACGGTTGTATACGTTAACTGTTGGATAGCTTCGATCAGATTCATTTCTTGTTTGTAGACGAGGTGATCAATCTTATAAACCTCTGCCCATTCCCTACTCTCCTCACTAGAGCTATCTAGTAATCTACCAATTAACGTTTCTACTAAATCGGATTTACTATTAATGACTAAGAATTCCAGTGATACTCTAGCTAAATAAGAGTTAGGATCTACGCTGTTTACAAACTCTTCTAGATTGTCAATTTCACTAAAAGTTTCTGCAGTAATCTCTTTCATAACCATTAGCTATCATACCTTTATATTATATTTATTAATCCAAATATATGCTACCTTATCTACTTAAGTCAATTAAGGTCTAAAAAATTATTAATCTTCTTCAAAAATTCAGAACTTATTTATTATTCAATTAACATTTTATCCCTGTTTAATTGAATAGTCTAGTATTTTATTAAACTAATGTCCTACCTATTTTTTCCACAATAATCATGCTTTTTCTACATAGTTAGGTGCTTATCTATACGATTGCGTCTTTTTATGAATATGGTACTAGTGACCTTAATTGAAACTGGAGGGATTATTATGTCAGAACAACTTATCGTGCCTTGGGATATAGATGGTACTCTTGAAGATGATTTTTTTGTACCGCAATATATTTGGGATATGTCTGAAGTTGTCTTAACTCATTACGACCTAAAAGTAAGTAATCTTGAAGTTATCACAACAAAAGCGGACAAAGGTGGCCTAATTTGGAAAATGGATACAGATAAAGGCCCATTTAGCTTAAAAATTTTACACCGACGTCCTGGAAGAAGTCGTTTTAGTCTTGGAGCTCAAGAGTATTTAGTGAAAGAAAAAGGCGCTAGAGTGCCTCCCTTGTACAAAACAAAATCAGGAGAAATTTATGTTGAAATGGGAGGAAAGCTTTGGTTTGTTGCTGAATGGGTCGAACCACTTTACCCAGTTGGCAATGACTTAGAAGGAGCAAAATTACTCTGTCATGCGCTAGGAGAATTTCACCGCTTATCAAAAGGCTATGTCCCTCCAAAAGGATCTGAAAAACCTTCGCGAATTCATCGTTGGCCTAAATCTTATGAAAAGACAATAAAGAAGATGGATTGGTTCCGAAACATCGCCAACGTTTATCCAGAGATGACAGCTAGTAAAGCAATTTTAGCCCATGTTGATATGTTTGAAGAACAAGCAAAAAAAGCTTATGAACAATTACAACAATCTTCATATTATGAGTTAGCTGCACGAGGAAATACAGCTTGGGGATTAGTCCACCAAGATTATGGTTGGTCAAACGGACAAATGGGACCGAATGGGATGTGGATTATCGACTTAGACGGTGTCGCGTATGACCTACCAATAAGGGATTTACGAAAACTTATTACCGGGCAGATGGATGATATGGGATACTGGGATGTCAATTGGATGAAAGGTATGATTGAATCCTACCACGAAGCCAATCCAATTGAAGATGCACTATATGAAATACTTCTCATAGACATGTCACTACCAAATGAGTTTTACAAAAATGTAAAGGAAATGGTCTATGAGCCTATGGTCTTTCTAGACACTGAAGTTGAGACCCTTTGCAATACGATTGCCGAAACAGACAAATCAAAATGGCCAGCAATTGAAGAACTAAGGGAGTGGAAAGGGGTTTAATCAACATGAAGATATTAATGATTTGTACAGAAAAGCTGCCTGTACCTGCAGTTAAAGGCGGGGCAATTCAAACGTATATTGATGGTGTATCCTCAAGTTTAAGTAAAAAACATGAACTTACCATTCTCGGTTCTTCTGACCCTTCATTGCCAATGGATGAGAAAGTAAACAATGTTCGCTATGTCCGTACTCCTGGAGGCTTACTTGAGGATTATCGAGATGGTGTAAGACAATTTTTACAAAGCGAACCAGACTCTTTTGATCTAATCCATATATTTAATAGACCAAGATTGGTCCTTGCCGTTCGCGAATGTGCACCAAACGCTCGTATTGTGTTAAGTATGCACAATGACATGTTTAAAAGGGAAAAAATTGAACCAGAGGAAGCCGCCGCTGCCATAGAACAACTCGATAAAATTATTACAATTAGTAATTATATTGGTACAGCAATTACTGATTTATTTCCTCAAGCCGCCCCAAAGATCCAGACCATTTATTCAGGGGTAGATATCAATCGATTTGCTCCCCCTCATTCAAAAGATGCTCGAGACATGCGACAAGCAATTAGAAACGAGCACAATCTTGAAGGAAAAAAGGTTATCTTATTTGCCGGAAGACTTTCAAAAAATAAAGGAGCAGATGTCCTTGTTCAAGCAATGCCAGAGGTTATAAAAAAACATCCTGATACAGCCCTTGTTATCGTTGGAAGTAAATGGTTTAGTGTGAATGAAGTCAGTGATTATGTTGCCTATGTGCGCGCGCTCGCTTCTAGGCTTCCTATTCCAGTTGTGAATACAGGCTTTGTAGCTCCTAGTGAAATTCAAAAATGGTTTGCAGCTGCCGATGTATTTGTTTGCCCTTCTCAATGGGAAGAGCCACTAGCTAGAGTACATTATGAAGCAATGGCTTCTGGACTTCCTGTCATTACAACAAAACGTGGTGGAAATCCCGAAGTCATTACACCAAATGAAAATGGCTTTGTTGTTGAACAGCCTGAGGATCCGAAAGCTTTCGCGGACCTTATCATTCCGCTTCTCTCAGACCCTAAACTTTCGAAAAAGCTCGGGTTGAACGGTAGAAAATTAGTTGAAGAAAAGTTTACATGGGATCGAGTGATATCTGATATTTCCGGTGTCTGGGATGACATTAAAAATAAGATCGAAAACAATATTCCTGTAATCTCGGAAGAACAAAGCAACAGTGAGAGCACCGTTGATCCTGTAGAGCAACATGTTGCAGAATCCGAAGAAGAAGTGGCAATAGTTAGCACTCCCACTCTTGAGGACAGCTCTACAGTTGAGCATCTGCAAGTAAAAAATGAAAGTGTATTTGAAAACGAAGAGGCTATTGAAGAGATTTCTACGATAGATAACCTAGGGGACTCAGAAGAAGAAATCGGTTCTGAACCTACTTTTGAAGAAACCCCTACTTCAGAAATCGGTTCTGACAACAATTCACTTGAAGACGATGTTGTAGATAACGCAACAGATAAACAGTCTAATCTCCTAGATAATCTAGAAGAAATTTATTTAACAAATAACGATGAACAAACGACTGTACAACATATACTTGACTTAGTAAACAACATGTCCAAACAACAATATTCAGATGATATGACATTCAACAACTTGCTAGATATAAAAGCAATATTAGAGAATCTTAATAAAAGAAGGAAAAGAACTAGAAAAAGAACGCTTCGTCCTAAATCCAAGCTCGTAACAAAGCGAAATGCTACTGAGTTATATAATCTACAACAACGAAGCAAAAAATCAGCAGACAAAGATCGATTCAGCCAAGTTTATAATCTACTTCACAATAATTCATTACCTCAACCTAAAGAAAATTCAAAAGAGCTATTCGATCAAATAAACGCGTTAACAACAGCGAAATTGCTTAGTAAATTGTACAAAAGAAGACATTCATCTTCATAAATGCAAAACAGTTCAAAATCCCTCCTTTCTTTTATTTAAAATAGGTGCTTATCTATACGAATTTCCTATAGATGAATACCTTAGTAATGATAAAAGGAATGGAGGGAAAAAAATGTCCGAAAAACTCATCACACCTTGGGATGTAGACGGTACATTAAATGACGACTCCTATGTACCTTCCTATATTGAAGATATGGCATATCAAGTATTGACACATTACGATCTCACTGTTAGCAACCTTGAGGTTATTGCAACAAAAGCCGATAAAGGGGGACTGATTTGGAAGATAGAAACAAATCGTGGCCCATTTAGTTTAAAGGTCTTACATCGGCGTCCAACAAGAAGTTTGTTTAGTCTTGGCGCACAGGCTTATTTAGTTGAAGAAAAGAGTGCTAGAGTTCCGCCTATTTTCAAGACAAAAACTAGGGACGACTATGTTGAAATGGGTGGAAAGCTTTGGTTTATAGCCGAATGGATTAACCTCACTAAAGCCTCGGAAGATTTAGAAGGAGCAAAATTACTTTGCGCTGGCCTTGGAGATTTTCACCGCCTTTCAAAAGGATATGAGCCTCCTTATGGAACAGAAAAACCATCCCGACTTTATCGTTGGCCAAAGAAATATGAAAAGATGATTAAGAAAATGAACTGGTTTCGGGATATCACAACTGCCTATCCAGAAATGCCGGCTAGTTCAACCATTCTTTCTGTGTTAGACATGTTTGAAGATCAAGCAAAGAAAGCTTTAAGTCAATTAGAAAGTTCTAATTATGACAAGTTAGTAAAAAAAGGTAATAAAGAATGGGGATTGGTCCATCAAGATTATGGTTGGGCAAATGGTCAGCTTGGACCTGACGGAGTTTGGCTAATTGACTTAGACGGTGTTGCGTATGACCTTCCGATAAGGGATTTACGAAAGTTAATAACAAATCAAATGGAAAAGCTTGGAGCTTGGGACTTAGAATGGATAAAGGGCATGATTGAAGCATATCATGAAACAAATCCAATTGATAAAGATCTTTATCATATTCTTTGGATCGACATGTGTCTACCAAATGAATTTTATTTACAAGTAAAAGATATGGCCTATAACCCTACCGTTTTTCTAAATGAAGAAGTAAATACTGTCGTTAAGAATATTATTGAACTCGATCAATCAAAATGGCCCGTGTTAGAAGAGCTGAAAGAATGGAAAGGAGCATTTACGGAATGAAGATACTATTAATCTGTACTGAAAAGCTTCCGGTTCCAGCAGTTAGGGGGGGAGCAATCCAAACCTATATCGACGGCGTCTCTTCTCATTTAAAAAATAAACACGACCTAACCATCTTAGGAACAACAGATTCTTCTCTTCCCGAAGATGAAACAGTTAACAACATTCGTTATGTTAGAAAACCTGGTGGACTCGTTGAAGTATACCGTGAAGGAGTCAAACAATTTCTTAATGATAATACGTTTGATGTGATTCATATCTTTAATAGACCGAAACTTGTTCTCCCAGTAAGAGAATCGGCCCCACATGCTAGAATAATATTGAGTATGCACAATGATATGTTCAAGCCTGAAAAAATAGATCAAGAAGAAGCTACCTCAGTGGTTGAAGAACTAGATAAAATAATCACAGTCAGTGATTATATTGGTCGCACCATTTCAGATCGGTTCCCAAAGGCAAAAGCCAAATTAAAAACGATCTATTCCGGAGTTGATATCTCCCAATTCGTTCCACCAAAATCAGATCAAGCAAAAAAAATGCGGCAAATGATTCGTAAAGAACATAATCTCGAAAACAAAAAAGTGATTTTATTTGCAGGTAGACTTTCTCCAAATAAAGGTGTCGATGTTCTTATTCGTGCAATGCCTGATGTAGCTAAAAAACATCCTGATGCGGCTCTTGTTATTGTTGGGAGTAAATGGTTTAGTGTTAATGAAGTAACGGACTATATCGGCTATGTCCGTGCCCTTGCAGCACGTTTACCTATCCCAGTCATAAATACTGGATTTGTCCACCCTACTAAAATTCAAGAATGGTTTGCCGCTTCAGATGTTTTTGTTTGTACCTCTCAATGGCAAGAGCCTCTAGCACGGGTTCATTATGAGGCTATGGCTTCAGGTCTACCTATCATTACGACCAATAGAGGTGGAAATGCAGAAGTTATCAACCAAAATGAAAATGGGTTTGTAATCAATGATCCTGAGCAACCAGAACCATTTGTCGAACACCTCACTAATTTGCTTTCTAACCCTTCTCTTTGTGAAAGGCTAGGCTCTAACGGTCGAAAGCTAGCTGAAAAACACTACACATGGGATCGAGTAATTGATGAAATTCAAAGTGTGTGGGATGAGGTTGAAAATAGAATCATACAAGGAATTGCGATTAAAGAAGTGGATCAAGTAACAGAGTTGAACTCTATTGACCCATCGCAATTAGATGAAGTAATTGAGGACTTAAATAAGCAAGTTTCTTCAAATGACGAAGGGGCTTTTGAGACTGATTCAGTTTCGTTATCCTCTGATGAAAAGACTACTCCTATCCAGGACGTTATTACAGATGTAAATGAACAAGTCGCTTCGGATAACGAAGACTCTTTCGAGGATGCCGCAGTTTCGTTATCCTCTCAAGAAAGTACTACTCTTATCCAGGATGTCATTGCAGATCTAAATGAACAAGTTGCTTCCGATGACGAAGACTCTTTCGTGAATGCTGCAGTTTCGTTATCCTCTCAGGAAAAGGCTACTCCTATCCAGGACGTCATTGCAGATCTAAATGAACAAGTCGCTTCGGATGATGAGGATTCCTCAGAGTCAAACGTCATTGAACTCTCGGAGAATCCTTTATCAAGAAAGAGGCGGCTGCGGAAACTATTTTTATCCGAACTACCGAAACAAGAAGACTTGTTAGATATCTTATTAGCAAGGGTTCAGCAAAAAGCCGAAGCAGATAAAGATGATGATAAAGATGCAGTGAATTCCGTCATGGCCGATATCTACAGCCTTCTGAAGAGTCAAAATTCTCCAACTGAGAAGAAAAAAGAATTTATTGAAACAGTTAATGACATTACTACAGCTAAACTTTTCCAAAAATTAGAGTCTAAAAGACAACGTAATCATAGGCGCAGAAGGAGCCTCTAAATCACGAAAAAGTCAGAAGGGGTTATTCCAGACGGTTTTGACCTTTTGGAATAACCCCGAGCAATGGCTTCGCACGCTGCAAGGTCACTGAAAAGGGAAAATCACCCTTTTAGTGCCCTCTTTCCACGCTGACTTTTTTCTTTTTTAAATATTAGAATAGATCCTTTCAAGATATTTAACCTCTTCCGTTAACCCTGTCTTTAAATCAACTTTTGGCCTATACTCTAACAGTGTTTCCGCTTTTTTTATATCTGCCCACGTATGCTTTGGTTCTCCAATTGCAGCTTCAACGAAATGAAGGGTTGCTTTTTTATTTAATAATCTTTCCAATTCGTAAATAATATCCAAAACTGACGCTCTTTCTTTCCCACCGATATTAATTGTTTCTCCTATGACTCCTTTTGCGTGTAAAACAGATGCAGTTGCAATGACACAATCTCGGATAAAAGTAAAATCGCGAGTTTGTTTGCCATCTCCATAGATGGTAATTGGTTGGCCTGTCATCATATTTTTAATAAATTTATGAAAGGCCATATCACTCCTTTGCCTTGGACCATAGACTGTGAAATACCTTAATATAACAGTAGGAACCCTAAAACTTTGACGATAAACATGACATAAATATTCTCCCGTTAATTTGGTTATGCCATAAGGAGACATTGGTTCTAAGATTGCATCTTCAGACACCTTCCCTGTTTTTTCTCCATAGACGGAAGAGGTTGATGAATAAATAAATTTCTTTATAGGAAAATGCTTACTTGCTTCAAGCAACCTTTGTGTTACATCTATATTATTCGTTACATAGCTTTGGAAATCTGGCCCCCAACTGGAACGAACTCCAGGCATCCCAGCTAAATGAAACACATAATCTACATCAGTAAGATATGATCTCCAATTTACATTTAAAAGATCTTCCTCATAAAAGGTAAAACGCGGGTGATTTAATAACGACTTTAGATTTTGTCTCGTAATGTTTTCTGGAGTAGGACCGATAAATGAGTCAATCCCAATCACCTCCACTTTTTGATCCTCAAGTAACCTTTCGACTAGATTTGATCCGATGAAGCCTGCTGCACCCGTAACTAGTATTTTCATGGTCTAGCTACCCCCAAATACATTAATCCATTTTTTCTCAGCTTATATGGTTGGAGACAATTTCGACAATCTAATACTATGTCACCACGCATCTGTGCACTAACTTTCTTCCAGTCTGCCTCGATAAATTGCTTCCATTCAGTTGCAATAATTAGGATATCTGAATCTTTAATCGAGTCATACATATCCTTGTATGTGATCGTATTGTGAATGTCCGGAGACACGATCGGATCATATAAATGAATTTGAGAGCCTTCCTTTACAAGTCGGTCAATTAATTTAATTGCTTGAGAATGCCTTAAATCATCTGTATTCGGCTTAAATGTGGCACCCCATACAGTGATTTTTTTATTTTGGTAATTGGGAATTTCTTTTTCGAGTTTAGCAATATAATGGTCTATGATACTGTTATTTACTGTTTGGGCGGCTTGTAATAGATGCGGGGTAATATTTTTTTTGATTGATTGATGTTCTAGGGAAGACAAATCTTTTGGTAGGCATGAGCCGCCATAGCCTAACCCTGCTTGTAAGAAATGATGACCTATTCTTGGGTCCATACCAATTCCTAGTGCTACATCTGTAATATCTACATCATAAACATCTGCAATTTTCGCAAGTTCGTTTATGAACGATATTTTCACTGCTAAAAAAGCATTAGAGGCATATTTAATCATTTCCGCCCCACTTAGACTAGTAACGATATACGGGGCATCAATAAAGCGATACAGCTTTTGTAATGTTTGTACAACCCTATGTTCTTTAACTCCTATAACAATTTTATCTGGATAAAGCATATCATGGATAGCTGTACCCTCACAAAGAAATTCCGGATTAGAAACAACGTCAAAGTTTTCTTTTAATACACCTTTTTCAATTAGTTTTCGCTCCAACTCTTCATTCGTCCCAAGAGGCACAGTACTTTTCGTAATAACGAGTTTATACGTATCTATTAAAGGAGCTAGCTCGTTTGTAACACCTTCAAAAAAACGAAGGTCCGTTCTCCCATCATTGTCCTGTGGAGTTCCAACTGCAATAAAGATTAAATCACTTTTTTTTACAGCTGTTGCTAAGTCTGTCGTAAATAACAAATTGCCTTTCTTTGTATTTTTCACAAGCATTTCTTCAAGCCCTGGTTCATAAATAGGTATCTCGCCTCTTCTTAGCATTTCTACTCTTTCTTTTTGCTTATCAACACAATGAACCTGATGTCCATAATTTGACAATACAGTAGAGGTTGTCAAACCTACATACCCTGCCCCAATCACACATACATCCATAACGTCGACTCCTCTTAACAGAAATTAAATTGATCTTATATATATTATTGAAAAAGGGCCTAAGTAGTGAATTAGTTATAGGAAAATAAACATTCGTCTACTTCCTTTGTTACCTTCAAATTAATGTTTAACTGACATCTTTCGAAAAGACCCAATTCTATAAAAAATACTATGTTTATAAGTTTAATTCCGTAAGACAACTTTCTCTTCCTTGCTTGACCGAATAGGATAAAAAAGTCATAAGTATAGGGGGGAAATAAATGAAAGTAAAGAAGGCTATTATTCCAACAGCAGGATACGGTACGAGAAGCCTCCCAATTACAAAAGTGGTTCCAAAAGAAATGTTCCCTATTGATGGTAAACCAGCTATCCATTATATAGTTGAAGAAGCTATTTCTTCAGGCATCGAGGAGATATTAATTATTGTTTCAAGAAACAAAAATATGATCATAGATTATTTTGACAGATCTCTAGAACTTGAAACTTTTTTGGAAAGAAACAATAAAAGTCATTTAATAAAATCGATTTCTGTTCCAGATGTCCATATTCAATTTGTTCGTCAACCTGTCGCAAGAGGGCTTGGTGATGCCATTCGCTTAGGGAAACCATTTGTTAACGATGAACCTTTCGCTGTTCTTCTACCCGATGATATCTTTATAGAAGAAAAGCCTGTCATTGGGCAATTAATGAACGCCTATCATGAAGTCCAGTCAAATGTAATTGGAGTAAAAGAAGTTCACAAGGAATCATTAAAAAACTATGGAGTTATTGGTGGAACACCATTCAAAAATCAATTACATGAGATAAACGACCTTGTCGAAAAACCAAAAACATCTCCACCATCAAATTTAGCGGTTATTGGTCGTTACGTATTAGACCCAAGTGTGTTTATGTATTTATCTAAAACAAAACCAGGAAGCGGCGGTGAAATTCAGTTAACTGACGCTCTGAAAGAGATGCTCGAAACAAGTAAGAGTTATGGCTATGAGATAAAAGGAGAACGATACGATATCGGTTCTGGAGATGACTATTACAATTTATTAATGCAAATGCGGATGATGAAGAGTCTAGGGACTGATTGATAAATACAAAGAGTCATCGCCTAGATCTAACCCTTATTACTTTAAATGTTAGGGATATAAAAGAAGAAATTCTTCCACTGATATGTCGCCAGTCAATTTATTTTTGTCTTAAAAAGAGTACCTTTTTTCCAAAAAGGTACTCTAATCACGGATTTAGTTGGTCATGCTTACATTTTCATAAATATTCTGGTCAGCCAATTTCATCACTTTTAAGTCGAATTAGCATTATCGATTATCAACTGTCTCTGGATACAAATCATGATTCATCATTCGATACTCTGCCATTTTTTCATACTTAGTACCAGGCTTACCATAATTCGTGTATGGATCTATGCTAATTCCACCACGTGGAGTAAATTTGCCCCATACTTCAATATAGCGAGGGTCCATTAACTCAATGAGGTCATTCATAATAATATTCATGCAATCTTCATGAAAATCACCATGATTACGGAAACTAAACAAATATAGTTTTAATGACTTACTTTCAACCATCTTCACATCAGGAATATAGCTAATATAGATTGTAGCGAAGTCTGGTTGATTCGTCATCGGGCATAATGATGTGAACTCAGGACAATTAAATTTTACAAAGTAATCACGATTTTGATGTTTATTTTCAAACACTTCTAAGACAGAAGGGTTATAAGAAAAGTCATAGGCTGTCCCTTGATTTCCAAGTAACGTTACCCCTTCTAGTTCTTCTTTGTTTCTTCCACTCATAGTTTTTCTCTCCTTCTTTATACGCCACGTTTGTTTCCCCAAATGAGGGTATGAAGCTGTGGCAATACCTTTGCATCATTCATAACTTGCGATTTTGTCGCTTTTTCAATTAACCATTCATAGCGTTTTAATAATGAAGACAACAAAGCACGATCATCTGTCGTAGCTACGTCCTCATTGCCAATTTGTAAATAAAACGGTATATGTGGGTAGCGTAAATGAATGGTTTCTGCAAAACAAAAGTCTTCATCATCAAAGACCACCACTTTTAAACTTACATTTCTATCTACAAGTTCTTTTACATACAAATCTAACTTTTCATAATTGGTTTCCATCAATGAACTTGGCGGCTTCGGTGATATGGTGATATCGTCAATTTTTTTCATCCAAGCTTGCCAAATAGATCCTTGCGTTTCAATTGCCACTTTCCAGCCTTGTTCATGACAAAGGTCCACAAGTTCTGCAATGCCTTTATGCAGCGCAGGATTTCCTCCTGAAATCGTTACATGGGAAAATAAATCACCACCGATTTGTTTTAATTGCTCAATAATTGACTCTGCTTCCAATAACTCACTTCTGGAAGATCCGTCCCATGTAAAGCTAGAATCACACCAGGAACAGGAATAATCACAGCCACCAGTTCTAACAAACATCGTCTTTTGACCAATGACCATCCCTTCCCCTTGTATCGTTGGACCAAACACTTCCATTACCGGAATCTTCATGCTAACTCCTCCGGTTTCGGCCGATAAACGACATAACTAGTCGGTGTTTCACGAACGACAACTTGCAGGCAATTCGGTTTGTTAACCTGAGTTTGCAACTCTGTTTGAACAGCATTCCAAATTTGCTCAGCTACTCTTTCCGTTGTCGGAAATACTTCTTTAAATTCAGGATGATCATTTAAAACAGTATGATCAAAGCGTTTATGAACGATTTCTTTGATTCGTTTGAAATTAATGAGAAACCCTAAATCATCTAGAGTATCTCCACCAATTGTAATATTAATAAAATATGTGTGTCCGTGCATATTTTTGCATTGGCCCGCTGCATCATTTGGGATAAAGTGAGCAGCTGCTACATGCATATCTTTATTTAACTCATAGCGATACGTGTGAGGCACCTGAGGGTAGAATTGCTGCATCATACGTCAATCCCCCTTTGTTTTTCCAAAAGGTAGGTTTCTAACCCATTCTTGCGCAAATCACATGATGGGCAGTTTCCGCATCCATCACCACGTATACCATGATAGCAAGTTAATGTTTTTTCTCTAATGAAATCAAGCGCATTTAATTGGTCAGCTAACTTCCATGTTTCAGCTTTATTTAACCACATAAGCGGTGTATGAATGACAAATTGCTCATCCATTGCTAGATTTAGCGTGACATTTAATGATTTAACAAAACTATCTCGACAATCAGGATATCCGCTGAAATCTGTTTCACATACACCGGTAATAATATGTCGTGCTCCAATAGCTTGTGCGTATACTGCGGCAAACGATAAGAATAAGTGGTTACGACCAGGAACAAATGTAGATGGTAGTTCTCCGTTCTCCCCTTCTTTTACCTCTATATCATGTCTAGTAAGAGCGTTAGCTGATAGTTGGTTTATTAAAGTCATGTCAAGTACATGAAAGGAAACTTCTAATTCTTCGGCAATCTCACGTGCGCATTCAATTTCATCACGATGGCGCTGTCCATAGTCAAAAGTAACTGTTGCTACTTCTTTAAATTGATCAAGAGCCCACAATAAACAAGTAGTACTATCTTGACCACCACTAAAAACAACGACCGCTTTTTCATTTCTCATGTCTCATTTCTCCTTTTTTTAAAAGTTTACAGTCGAACTTCAACATAAACTCTTCTTGAAGAAAGAGCATTCGATAACTCCAAACGGGTATATTTGTTCTCCTCCACTCATATTGTCTATTTATTAGGGGACATTATGAATAGCGTAATTAGAAAGTACCTATTCTAATTACGAACAAAATATTGTCTTTTTATAAACGACAAGAAAACTGTACTCTTTTGGCTGTACAGTTAACACCTTAGTTTTTTATAGAGGGAGTTTGCGAACCTCTTGTCTTTTTCCACTTTATATAATATCACAAAAGTATTCTATGTCGCTATTCTTTTCACATAGTTGCAAAGTTGATAAAATAGATAATGCAGGTAAATTTATACATAATAGAAAAGAGGACTGATGATATGTCAACCTTTCAAGAGAATTTAGAAAAATATGCAGAACTTGCGGTGAAAGTCGGAGTTAACATTCAACCAGGGCAAACACTTGTCGTTAGAACACCTTTAAATGCTGCAGAATACGTTCGTGCGGTAGCAAAAAAAGCATATGAAGCTGGCGCAAAAAATGTTCATGTTGAATGGAACGATGAAGAGCTAACAAAAACAAAATATGAGCTAGCGCCAGATGAAGCGTTTCATGAGTTTCCAGAATGGGTGGCAAAAGGCTATGAAGAAATGGCCGAAAATGGAGCTGCTTTCTTAAGCATTACCGGATCAAACCCAGATTTATTAAAAGATGCAGACCCTGAACGAGTATCAAATGCAAACAAAGCAAGCGGCAAAGCAATGGAAGGTTTCCGCTCATACATTATGTCTGACAAAATTAGCTGGTCTATCGTTGCAGTGCCTTCTTTAGGATGGGCAAAAAAAGTATTCCCTGAAGACTCTGAAGAGAAAGCCGTTGAAAAATTATGGGAAGCAATTTTTGTAGCCACTCGTATTAATCAAGCCGATCCTGTTTCAGCGTGGCAAGAGCATCTATCATTACTTGATGATAAAATGAATGCGTTAAATGAAAAGCACTACCATGCTCTTCACTACACGTCTGAAGGAACAGATTTAGTAATTGAATTACCTGAAACTCATTTATGGGTAAGTGGTGGAAGCGTGAATAAGGATGGGGTCCAGTTTGTAGCAAATATGCCAACAGAAGAGGTTTTTACATCAGCTAAGAAAACGGGTGTAAATGGAACCGTATCTAGTACGAAGCCATTAAATTACGGCGGAACGCTCATAAATAACTTCTCCCTTACGTTTAAAGACGGAAAAGTGGTTGATTTTAAAGCAGAAGAAGGATATGAAACATTGAAGCGTTTGCTAGACACCGATGAAGGTGCACGTTTTATTGGAGAGGTAGCCCTCGTCCCGCATAAATCACCTATTTCTGATACGAATATCCTCTTTTACAATACGCTATTTGATGAAAACGCATCAAACCACTTAGCTATTGGCTCAGCCTATGCATTCTGCATTGAAGGGGGAAAAGACATGAACAAGGAAGAACTCGAACAAAATGGTTTAAACACAAGCCTAACACACGTTGACTTCATGATCGGTTCAGCGGATATGAACATCGATGGAGTGTACGAAGACGGAAAGCGTGAACCGATCTTCCACGATGGGAATTGGGCGTTTTGATAAAATCATTTAGATATAACAGCAATCCTTCAAACAAGGGATTGCTGTTTTTAGTTTGATTTCATAATTTTTAACATAAACTATGTAAAAAATGTTGTAAATATTCGAAATTTTTGGTATTTATAATCGCGAAAACATATTAATCTTATATGTTTTAAAAACTTATTACTTTAGCACAGCGGTAATATGTCAACACCCTAAAACTAGAAAATTGGAAATTGATTTAACTACAATCAAAAAAATCCC
>NZ_JAWRVK010000011.1:0-119258 GCF_036663575.1 Halalkalibacter flavus | reverse complement strand
GTCAGTAACTGAAGTTCATTTCCTTTTGAATCAATCACTCTTAGAAGACGAAAGTAGTTCTCCGTGCGGTTTTGAGTGGTGCCAATCAACACCATTTGATCGGACAGAACCGTCGTATCCTCAGGTAGTTTAAAATCGTAGACTTCTCGTATGACTGCGTTTTTACGTAGCCTGGATAGAAAGAAATAGCCATCGTCTGTCATGCGATCAAAGCGTTCATAGTCAAGATAACCACGGTCAAACACATACATGCATTCCTTGTCATCTACCATGATTTCTAATTGACCACGATCATGTTCCTTTGCCGTGGTTAGCACAGCCTTTTCAGGATAGGAAATCCCTTTTTCCATAAATACAAGGCGCAAATGTAGCTTTACACCCGCTTTTGTTTTGCGGAACTCTGCCCATTTATGATTGGTCAAATTAAGTGGCAATGTGCTTGAATCAATGATTTTTAACGGCATGATGAGCTTGGTATAATGTGTTTTGGCATGAATTTGTGCGACCAAATCAAGGAAAAGACTTTGGAATAAATCTGGATTCATCCCATTTAATCGTCGTGATAGCTGAGAAATACTGATCGAATCAAGATTAATGCCTTTTTGTAGTTGATCATCGAAAAGACAATCACTCAACGCATGGAGACTTTCAACTTCTTCTAACTGCGCAAAGAGTAGTAATTTAAGAAATGATTCCGTCGTTAATTTCTTTGTATAGTAATCTAATTTCATGGTTTTCACCTGTTCTTCAAATAGTTGAAGATTTAATGGTGAAAACCATTGTCCAAATGACGTTTTTCGTGTAATCTTGTCCATAGTGTAGGTCCTTTATTATTGGATTTGGACGGGATTACCACCTGACCAATCCATTATAAAGGACTTTTTCTTTGCATAAATAAAGATAATTGAAGATTTGAAGTCTTTTTAATATTGAAAATAAATTAATGCAACGCTAGTGAGATGATGTTAACCAAGCAAAGTTTTTTCTCAATCATCCCTATTAGAGAATTACGTAAACAATATATCTCTACATTGAGTGAACGCTTTCATAAATCGAGAAAAAACTCTGATTTTTATATGACCTACAATAAGCAAAGTTCAAGATACCCCCTTAAATCACAGAAGTCATATAAAAATGTCCTTGTTATAGGTCCATTTAGGGGACTTTCTTTGTAAAATCAATAGTAGGTTCAGATCGACCCTACTATTGATTTCCTTTTCGTTCTGTATCATGATTAAATTCTTCAACGAAAGGGAAGGTAATATTATACTGTAAGACTCTCTTCCTTCTTTAAAGTCTATCTCAGAATACGGTCCCTCGTCCCTTGTTTCGCTTATTTAATTAGTACCTCTTTATTTCCTTGATCATAAAAAGCTGGGCGCTCCGGTAATTCAATTGGGACAATCCCACCAGAATGTTTCGCTTCTACACACGCATCAGATGTAACAGCAACAACATATCCATCCCAAGCTGAAGGACCATTCATTTCCCCTTTAACAGTTGAATCCATCCATTCTTGCAATTCAACATCATAGGAATCAATAAAACGATCCTTCCAATCAACATAAATCTCTGTCGAAAGCTTAGCTTCACTGCGCATCAGAACGCTTTGTGGTTCAGGTAGGTTGGCGATTCCTGTTTCACCAACAATCTGACATTGAATGTCATAACCATATTTACAATTCACAAAAACTTCCACATCAATGCGAATCCCTTTTTTCGTTTCTAGCAAGATCATATGCGGGTCTTGAAGACCATTCTCTGCAAAACGTGTGTTCCTTGGTAAAATGACTTGACACGAAACATAATCATCTTCTAATAACCAGCGTAATACATCGATTTCATGAACAAATGAATCGGTAATTGCCATATCACCGCTGAAACCAGGGGCTGTTGGATTTCGGTGTGCACAATGCACAACTAAAGCCTCCCCTACCTTTCCTTCATCAAATACTTTCTTTAATTGACGATAACTTTTATCGAAACGGCGCATGAAACCAACTTGTACAAGCTGTTTCCCGTGTGCAACTTCAGCATCTACAATTCGTTTACACCCTTCAGCTGTTGTTGCCAATGGTTTTTCGCAAAATACCGGTTTACCGGCAGCAATAGAAGCAAGAACAAATTCTTCATGTGTTGGTCCCCATGAGGTAACGATAATTGCGTCCACATCATCCGCCTTGATTACATCATGTCCATTTTCATAAATTTCGGCATTAAGATGTAACTCACTTACTACCTTTTTTGCTGATTCAGCATTCACATCTGTAACAGCAACAATTTCTCCACCAGTAAGGTCATTTGTAATACGGCGAATGTGATCTCTTCCAATAGCTCCTGTCCCAATTACGCCAATTCTTAAAGTCATAGTAAAAGTTCCTCCTAATCTAGTTGAATAAAACCGCTTTTGGGTTTCCTTATTTCTGTTTTTGACAAAACACTCTTGATTTTTAACCTACTATTACAATCTCGGTAAGCTATCTTTTAATAAATCTACAGACTTCTTAACGCCTGTAAAAGGCTCCATAGTTAGATCTTCCATTTCAATCACAATCGGTCCTTCGTAACCAGTCATCTTGACCACTGTAAAGAATTCTTTCCAGTAGCCTATATCATGCCCGTATCCAAGGGCGACATAATTCCATGACCGAGTTGAAAAGCTCTCCATTGGTTTTATATCAAGGAGTCCATGAGCATCATTGATTCCACGTTCAATTCGGACATCTTTTGCATGCACATGATAAATAGCGTCTCCTAATGTTCTAGCTGCCGCAATTGGATCTCCACCCATCCAGAAAAGATGACTAGGATCTAAGTTCATTCCAACCATATCGCCTACTTCATTTCTTAATTTAAATAAGGTTTCTGGATTATGAACTAAGTTATATCCTAGATTTTCAATAGCAATTTTCTTAACCCCAAGATCTTTTGCCACTTTTACAGCCCTTTCCCAATACGGAAATGCCACTTCATTCCACTGATACTCTAATGTTTCAAAGTGAAGAGGAATAATTGGATGAGTTATCCAGTTTGGAATTTTATCATTACGTCCTCCACTTGGGCACCCAGACATCATCACAACCGTTTCCACACCTAAAAGACCGGCAAGCTCAAACGTTTTATCAACAATTTCTGCATGAGCTTTTCCTTCTTCTGTTGGTTCCAACTGATTTCCGGAGCAATTTAATGCAGCAATTTCAAGTCCTCTACTTTGTATTGCATCTAAAAATCTAGCACGTTTTTCTGCACTTTCTAATAGACCGTCTAAATCCACATGAGGTGCTTTCGACCAATTTCCACACCCTAACTCAAGTGCTTCTAACCCTAATTCCGAACACGTATCAAGCATTTCTTCAAATGACATATATCCAAGAATATCTGTTACTAATCCAGCCTTCATCATTTTTGCCTCCATTTCAAAATATGCTAAGACAATTGATGAAAGGGAAGCTTAATGGAATCCCTTTCACTTCATCATATTTACTGCTTACTCATATATAGCAATATAATCATCTACTTGCTCAGGAACGACTAGCTGGAAAGGAACCAGCATTGTTTCTACTTCTTCACCATTCGCCGCCTTAACTGCAGTTCGAATACTTTCGATACCTTGACCTCTAGCATCCTGGAATACAGTAACTGTTAACTTCCCATCTTGCATAAATTGTAATGCAGCTGGTGTAGCGTCAACACCAGCAACAAGAACTTCATCAAGTTTGCCAGCTGCTTCAAGTGCTAAAATAGCACCTATTGCCATTTCATCGTTATTCGCAACAACTGCATCAATCTCTTTACCAGATTGAATCCAGTTTTCCATCAAAGTCATTCCTTCGTCACGATTCCAGTTCCCTGTACCTTGAAATACAATCTCCAAATCAGGATTTTGTTCAATAATTTGCTTATTTCCTTCCGTTCTCATAATTTGGGCTTCATGACCCATTTGACCTTCCATAATGGCAATGTTTCCTTTACCACCAAGTCTTTTTGCTACCTCTTCCATTTGAAGAATTCCAGCTTCAATAGATTCCGAACCAACGTATGCACTTGCCTTATCTACGCCATCGAACGTTTGATTTGCAACAATGATAGGAATACCTGCTTCATTCACTTTGGCCAAAATGTCAACTGCTGCCACAGTATCTACTGGTGTTAAGATAATGGCATCAACACCTCGAGCAATAAAGTTTTCAATTTGATTCATTTGCTTCGCACTATCATTTTCCGCATTCGAGTAAATAAATTCGAAATCTGGGTGATTCTCTTGTTCTTCTTCCATTGCTTCAATCATATATGTGCGGAACTCAGTAATATTTTGTAATGAAACCCCGATAACTTTGTTATCTTCACCTGATTTAGAACCACCTTCGGATGAAACTCCTTCATTACCACCACAAGCTGCAAGCATGAACGACATAACTAAACTGAGAATTAATACAAAACTTCTTTTCATTTTTTAACTCCCCCTAATTGAGTGCCTATAGTGTAATCGCTTACTTTTATGCCGCCGACTGATATCTATTTTTTTATTCCTCCTCTCAATCAATTAATTTTTTAATTGAAGCCTTGCGCTTACAATTTGATTATAGGAATTAAGACGTTAATTGTATTTATCTAGAACAGACTTACTTTTGCCAATTACGGACATTCGAATAATCAAAACAACGGATAGGATAAAATAAAATGCATTTTCAAAACACCTAATAATCTGGAAAATACTGCAATTATGCGACTGGAGACTATTACAATAAAGAATTCATTCACTTGACAAAAAAGTATATTTGCCTTTTAAAGACATTTTTTTGTCTAAAACAGACATGCAATAGTTAAACCTAAAAAAACTATCACTCCAAACGAATGGTTGGAGTGATAGTTAGTAATCCGTGAAAGATGTTCTTTTCAAATTTGTATAAAGAGAGCGAAAACGCCCTGGTGGGTTACGCATAATGGCTCGAAACACTCTGGTAAAATGATGAACGGAAACAAACCCGCTTTCCTCTGCAATATCCTTGATCGTTAAATCAGTCGTTTTTAATAAGGTTGCAGCCTTTTGAATCCTTTCATGCTGAATGAAGTCAGAGTAATTCATCCCTAATTGAGTAACAAATAATCTAGATAAATGACGCTCAGAAATATGGAATTGTTTTGAAACTTCCTTTAATTTCAAGGAATCGGTCAAATTATCTCTTATATATAATTTCACTTGATTCAGAACAACGGAGGAAGTCTCAGGGATGCTTCTCTGATTACCTGTATAAGATGATGGAGCAAAGGTCTGAATTAATGAAGAAATGAGTGAATAGGAAAGAGTTGTTAGGTTCTCTTCATAAAAGGGTTGTTGTAGTTTTGTCGCTTCTAGAAGTAACGACTTCCATAGTAACGCTACGGTTGTATCCTCATTTATATTAACGACAACTTGAGAGCTTCTCTTTACACCATCAATCATTTTGATCCATTCCTCACTCGACTCAGATTCTACTAACTCAAAGGCAACATATACAACTGTAATTCCCTTTTCACTGGTAATCTGGTGAAGCACCTCTGGTCTCGATAAAAATAATGTATTCGCTTGAAGTGGATACGTTTTATTATCGTCCATATAAAATCCACTACCATCAAGAACATAGTGAGCCTCAAAAAATGAATGTTTATGAACTAAATTATTATAATGCTTTGGCATCCCTCCCCAATAATGAACATGAAATAAAGCTCCGTTTTGCTCTATTCGATGCACAAATTTATTCAACGCAATTTTTGCAGAAACGTAATTAACCAAGCAGACCCCTCCTTCATTTGAAGCTAGTTGGCTAAATTTCTATTGTAGATAAAACGATTCTATGAAGTAAAAAGGCCCCCAACTTTGTAAAGCAGTTCAATTTTGATTATAGCATCAATTTGTATAGGTAAATGAAATAGGAATAATTCGTTTATTTCATTCCGCTTGTCATTTCCGCACCTACAACCGCATGATTCACGCTTTTCCAATCAATAAAACCACGACGCTTCGCTTGATTAATATACTCTCTAATTAGTTTTTTACTGGAAGATACCTCATCTTTACAGGATAAACTTGCGAGTGAACGATCTTGAAGCAAACATAGTTACTAAGCAAGACTTCGGGGATGCTGCTACTAAACATGACCTCAAAGGCATGGCTCTAAGCTTGAACAAATGAGTAAGAAGCTCGATACTGTCGCCTCACAAGTTGCCCATAATACTGAACAAGAGCTGATTTTGAAAGATATAGCTCAAAAAGTTATAGATCATGAAACAGACATCCGCTTAATTAAACAAATGATTACTAACAAATAGATGATAGAGGCAAGGGTGCATTTCGACGATTTAAAGACGAGAGAAAGCTTCCATATTATTTACACTTAAAGTTTCAATGTTAAGATTACTTCAATATGTTGTTTCGATTTATTTGATATCTCTAGTAACTGTAGGATTCATTCATAATACAATTATAGCAGATAATTTCATCCTCGAATCGCGTGAAAACACCAGTAAATACCATATATTCAAAAGAAAGATTTAAACAACATCACGGAGATTCCAATACGATATGTATGTTTCATACATTATCTGTAATTAAACTTGTAATTGTTTAAATATAAAACCCCAAACTATTTGAGGCTTGCGGTTCATAACATCTAATATTTTACGTACTTCATAAGACAGGTTCACTGTCTCAATGACTTCCTGTCGTGGGACAAGGTACTCTTCCCTCAGGTCCTACTCAACTCCGATGACGTATTTAACTCTTAATAAGATTCACAATAAGCCCTTCATAACCCAGATCACGCACTCAAACTATTAAATTTATTCATAAAAAGGTCTTCATAGCCCCTATGACAGACTTTAACTCTTAAATCGATCAACAAAAAAGGCTTTATAACACCTATGACGGACTTTAACTTTAGAATCGATTAACAAAATGGTCTTCATAACACCTATGACGGACTTTAACTCTTAAATCGATTAACAAAATGGTCTTCATACCCCCTATGACGGACTTTAACTTTAGAATCGGTTAACAAAATGGTCTTCATAACACCTATGACGGACTTTAACTTTAGAATCGGTTAACAAAATGGTCTTCATAACACCTGATTGCGGGACATGGTTCTGAACTGAACCCATGCCCGTACACCAGGTGCACAAAAACAGCACCCGAAACGCTCTTTCAGGTGCTGCATTTATTATAGAAACAAATTCCTAAGCCTTTCCCAAAAACCTACTTCCCCTTCTTCCTCAACGAAAGTCGGTTCTTCCTCTTCTTCTACTTCAATCGGTTCTGTTTTGAGAATAAATTGGACAGATGCAATGTTTGTATTTTTCGGTGATACAAACGAAACGGGCTCAAAATCTGACTTATCGAATTGTTTCCTCATTGCATCAATCTCTTCTTGCATCTGTTCTGGTAAATCGTTTGTAGCATCAGCTAATTCTTCTGTACCATTATGAAGCTTTCCGACACCGTCACTCAGCTCCGAAGTCCCTTTTGCCACTTCCCCAAACCCTGAATCAATCTCGCTGTAAGAGTTTGCCAGCTGAGCGACACCGTCTGTATAAGAAACGAGGCCTGCGTGAAACTCGCCATAATTTTTGGCAAGTAAACCGATTCCTTCTTCTAACTCACCTAATGCGTCTAATCCTTCCATCCTTTCAAAAGCGATGGAAAGCTCTTTTGCCATCGTGCGTAACTGATTGCTTATGTTAGAGACCGCGCCGCTAGTTCCTTCCAACGTTGTGCCAACAGCAACAAACGCTTCTTTCACATTGTCATACGTTCCTTTTGCTGTTTGGGCTGCAACATACACATCCACTAATTTTTCAATTGTATCTGGATCGACACCGCTTGCGTATAATTGCTGAATGTCTTCTTCGGATACAGCAGAAGCAGGAATACCGTTGATCGCTTCATTTAATGCGGAAAATGCCATCTCGTAGTGTTCTTTTAATTGGGTTAATCCACCCCCTACCTCTTTAAGCCCATCTGCCATAATCGATAACCCTTCTGGCAATTGCGCTAAATCACTCAAATCAATCTCACCTGATGTGCCACTCAGTCCCCTGTATAGTGTCCCGATTGATTCATCAATTGTCCGGGAAGCATTGATGATTTCAGAGGAAGCATCCTTTATTTCGATCATCCCTGCTCCATATTGTCGAGAACCAGAGTTCAAGCTTTGAACACCATTATTTAATTCCAACACACCTGTGTTTAAATCAGACACACCGTTATTTATTTCTTGAATCGCATCACTTAACGTTCGCATTTCGCTTGTCATTTCGTCCGCGGGATCGCTGGACTAACTGCTTGATTATAGGAAATCACATTTGTGACGTGCTGGACTTCTTCTAAATCTTGTTCCATCCTTACTTCTCTAGCAACATCCCCTTTTGGAACAAGAAGAACAATCGGAGTGGTCTTACCGAATACCTCATCAATGGCTATAATGTCACTACCAAGACGGGTTGTCACTGGGTGTTCACCACTCCCATAAATAAACTCTGTCTCTTGTTGAGCTAAAAAACTAGGAACAATCAGAATCAACACAACGAGCAAGCTGCCAACTCTTACCTTCATCACTCCCTTGCCAATGGAAAAGATGCTTGGAACGAGTGGCTTATGCTGTGTTTTATCAATCCATTTATAAAACAACACCGTTAATGCTGGTAAAAATATCATCACACTAATAAAACTTAAAACAATTCCTTTAACAAGGTTAACTCCTAAATCAGCTCCGATTTCAAACTGCATAAACGTGAGTGCCAAAAAACCAAAGAAAGTGGTAGCAGCACTGGCCGCTATCGCCGGGAATGATTTTTTTATCGCAAGTTGCATCGCCTCTTCAGGACTTGCCGTCACTTTCCGATAATGGGCAAAACTATGAAGCAGAAAAACAGCATAATCTAAAGAAACCGCTAATTGTAAAATAGGACTGACAGACTGTGTCACAAAAGAGATTTCACCAATAAAAATATTCGTCCCTAAATTAATGAGCACAGATACCCCAATAGCTGTAAGGAAAAATAGTGGCTCAACCCATGAGGTTGTAGAAATAACAAGAATAATAACAATGAGCGGAACTAACAACAAAGCTGCATACATGGCTTCATTCGCTGCCATACTCTGAGCAACTGCTGTATCGGCCGCTTCTCCTGCCAATGCATTTTCCTCACCGATCAGTTCATAAATAGCCTCTGTAATCGCTACTTCATCCCCTTCTCGTATTGTCAACGAAAAGAGGGCATGATTGTCCTTATAGTAAGACTCAACTAATTCCTTTTCTGCCATCTCTAAAGGAGTTTTTACATCCAGCACCTGATCAAGCCAGACAACATCAGAAACGCCCTCAACCTCCTCGAGCATTTCCTTATACAAAAGCGCCTCTTGGACAGATACATTCCGAATCATGACTTGTGCGTTTGAAAGAGGGGTATCAAATTCCTCTTCCATCACTTCAATGGCTTTTGTCGATGGAGTATCTTCAGGCATGTATTCACTTATTTTGTAGTTAACAGAAACAAACAGCTGGGCGATTGCACTTAACACCGTTACTAGCATAAATACGATTACAATCGACTTTTTGTATTTCATTATTTTTGCAGCAATGTCTAGCATGACAGAACAACTCCTTGAATCGTAACTACTGGCTAAGTATAATGACACTGTGTAGGATAATCAACAAACAGTTTGTTATCTTATGTTACATATCCAACACCCGAAGGTAATGTGATGGATTTACAAAAAATTGTCAAAAATAAAGGGTGAATACACGTGAGTTCCAAAATAGACAGACGAATCAAATATACACAAATGGTTTTGAAAGAAAGTTTTATAAAGCTGATGAAAGAAAAACCGTTAACAAGCATTACCATTAAAGAAGTATGTGAATTAGCCGACATTAATCGTTCAACTTTTTATTCTCATTACAAAGACTTATATGACCTTCTTCACCAAATTGAGGACGGCATCATCGAGGACATGAACGAAACCTTGTCCGCATGCAACTACACGAAAAATGAAGAAGCCATTCAAATGACAGAAAAACTGTTAGAATACCTAGTAAAAAATCGAGAAAGCTGCCAAACGTTATTCAGTGAACATGGCAATCCAACGTTCCAAAAAAAAGTCATGTCGCTAGCCCATAGGCATTCATTAAAATCCTTGATGGCAGACAGAATAAACCTCCCCTATAACGCTGAATATTTAAGTTTGTATATCGTCAACGGAAGTATTCACCTTGTCCAACATTGGCTGAAAAACGGGTTAAAAGAACCACCAAAAGAGATAGCTGAACTACTGATCTCTCTTGCCAATAAGGGACTATCCTCATTGCAACATTAAAAATCTACTAAGTGACCTCGCATTGTTGCACCGGTGCAATGTTCCTTAAAATAATAAATCGCTCAATCATTTATCGATTGAACGATTTCTCATATTTTTAATACCTTATTGAAAGCTCATAACTTAATAAATTCATACCCACAATATTTGCCTTCATGAAGGACATTCTCCTCGGATTTCTGACTTGTTTTGTCCTTCGTTGCTTATGAAGGACATTCCTCCTGGGCATCTGCCTTGTTTTGTCCTTCATCAGCTTTATGAAGGACATTCCCCTTGAACTCCTGCCTTGTTCTATCCTTCATTGGCTTTATGAAGGACATCACCTGAATTCCTGCCTTAGTTTTGTCCTTCATTCGGTAACTAGGTACAGAAATGACACATGAACAATAACATGGAAAGATGGTGAACGATGATACGGAAACTGCCGTTCTGGGGAACTTCAATGGATAAAGTTGATTTAATTCATACGGGCCCGCCCATCCAACTAGTGAGGCATAAATTAGACGAATTCTCTCTGCCCCTCCTCCACCTCTTACATTTCTATCTCCCCACCATTAATTCTCTTAAACCCTCGCACTTTGCCTAACTCTTCGACAAGTCTTAATGCCGCTTTATCTTTCGCTTTCGCCTCTATCATAATATCTGCTGATCTTCCGTATCCCTTTAATGCTTTGATAAAGGCCATCGCAAATTCCATATCAACATAATCGGCGTGGGCTCGTATTAATTTTTCTGACTTAGGAGAAGATAAGTGAAATTTAGGAGGCTTTCCAGTCCCTTCCCATGTGTCAAAAATTCTTGACAGTAAATCCTCTACGGTTTCATCTCCAGGGTTGGCCCAATGATGATGATAATCAAAAACAAAAGCAAGACCGTGCTGTTCACAAACTTGCAGCGTTTCTTCTGCTGTATAGGTTTTATCGTCGTTCTCAAGCGTCGTCTGACTACGAATAGCTTTATCAAGTTTCACAAAGTTTTTGTTAAATCTAGCTATCGCCTCTACCTTATTCCCATAAGCGCCACCCACATGGATATTTATGTTTGCATCCTTATGTAATCCCATTGCTTCAAACATTTCATAGTGATAGGTCATATCGGTAATGGCATTTGCCGTTACATGATCCTGTGGACTCGTAAACAATGTGTATTGATTTGGGTGAAAACTCACACGCAAATGATATTTTTGAACCAATGTTCCTATCTCTATAAACAAATCTCGAAAAGGTGTGACATAATCCCAATTAACCTCTGGATGTGTGGCAAGCGGTACGAGTGAAGAAGACATCCGATAAACGTCAATGCCATGCGCAATATTATAATGCAAAATGCGAATCGTATTTTTTAAATTTTGCTCTGTAATATAGTATAACTTTTCCTTTCTACTATCTTGATCTTGTTTCTTCCAATTCGTAAACGTTAACGTCCTTGAAGGGGAAGCTTCCCATAAAGAAAGCGCTGTCGAGACGTATCCGAACCTTAGTATCATCGTACCACTCCAACCTATGATAGATGAATGTAGTGTGTGTGAGTTACGGGAACTTCATACGGGTTCAATCACCATTGAGGCAATTGTAACTTACTAAAAAAGGCCGGTTCTCCAGAGGCCCCGAAAAAAGGTAAATATCACTTTTTTTCGTACCTCTAATGTAAAAAAAAGCATTGAAAAAGGTTGTTTTACCTTTCTCAATGCCTTCGGTTTTTCCCCTACTTTTAGTAGAAATATCAACACTATATTTACAGTATTTGGTTTTACCTTTATTGGTTCTTATACCCGCTTTTTCTTGCTTCCATTTCGTCAGCTATTTCAGCATCAAACGCCTTAATGCTTTCCGCACGTCGATGGTTTTTCTCTTTAATTACTTTTCGTTGCTCTTCTTGTAAATCCGACTGCAACGTCTCTTCTGCCGCTTCAATATTGTGTTGTGTATTATCCTTCATTTGTTGCAAGCGCTCCACATTATTCTTTCGATTATCTGGTTTTGCCATGTTCATACCCCTTTTTCACGTAAGATAGGCGCTTTTCCTAGCACCACCCTATAGTATGACAAAGACGGAAAATGATAATTCAGAAAATAAACATGTTTATTTTTAGTATTCCTATAATTTATATGATGTCCGGCTAATTAGATACAAGACCCTCCCTTGATTTAAGTTCATGCAATTTTCAAAAAGGGAGTGTTCGGATTCGCTACATCTTTATAACCAAATCGTGTTGGCATACTGAAAATAATTGCATCTGCCCACTCAAGATCATCTAAAGTAACTTCTGGAACATCCTTCGTCATCTCAATATGTCCTTTCCAACCCTCATTCTCATTAATGACGGATTGTGGAACAAGTTCTGGTAATTTTAATACTTTTACTTCAGCACCAATTTCTTTTGCACCTTCTTCCACCCATTTAGATAATTGATAATTTGTACCACCCATGCTGTAATAAATATGCTAATTTGACATGTTATTCGACTCCTTTGATTTTCCAAATATTTTTTCAAAAATACCCATTTTAGTTAAGTATAAATTATTTTAATTTTATAAATAATATTTCTTCTCTATAATTAAAGTGAAGACGAATTATTATGGGGGGTTTTACTATGACTCAAATTATTAAGCAATATGAAGAAATACCAGCTACTTGTATATCTGATGCTTTACAAGGTCTGACGAACATGGATGTTTCCATAAAACCACTTAAAGAAGACTACAAAATAGTCGGAAGAGCTTTTACAGTTAAAGTACCTGTAGGTGATAATCTACTCGTACTAAAAGCAATGAAAGAAGCTAAGGCTGGTGATGTTTTAGTTATTGACATTAATGGTGACACCACTCGTGCTGTTGCCGGAGATTTTGTTTTAGGCATGGCACAAACACTAGGAATTACAGGAGTTGTAACAAATGGGGTAATTCGTGATATTAAAGGAAGTAAAGCATTAAATTTCCCCGTCTTTTGTCAAGGAACAACATTAGCCGCAGGGGGAAAAGGAGGCTTTGGAGACATGAATATTCCTATTTCTTTAGGTGGAACCACTGTTAATCCAGGTGATATTATTGTAGGAGATGCAGATGGAGTTATAGTTGTTCCTCAACATATTGAAGAAGAAACCTTAAAAAAATCTTTGGAAAAGTTACAAAGAGATGAAAATAGAGAACAAGCGATTTCTGGTAATATTGAAGCTATACACAAATATATTGATGATATGCTTTCAAAATAAAAAGGAAGGGGTTGTCTCAAAAAAACATTGAGACACCCCTTTTGCTTACATCTAATTATTAACATTTAGTAGCACCTGAGTCTTTTTTAGTTCATTATGCTAGGTTCATTTTATATTTAAACTTCGTGTCATTATCCAAATTGAAGAGTTTACAAGAATTTCTTTTCTTCACTTTTATAGCGCAACCTTTTCTAACTTCCAAGCTTTATTAGTTTCTAAATTAGTGATGATCTCATTTATACTCGCATACTCTACTCCTACTTTATAGGAAGCAACCACCTGAATAGATTCATTATCATTTTCAGTAATAACCTTTATATATTCTTCTACCTTCTTATTTCCTTCAATGCAAAAGTGCCCGCTCATAAGCACATCCCGTATTAGTACTTTTTCGTAAATTACTAATGCATTCTCGATTTGTGTTACCACTCTACTTCCTAATAAATCCTGTATGATCATCCTAATTTTCCCTCCAATTTTGAATTCGAAGTTTAATAATAAGTTATAATAAATTGTTTTCAATTTTTATTATAACAATCCAATGTTGGATAAAAACATATTTATTGTATTACTATTATTAATTTTTTTCAATATTAAAATTTCAATGATTATTAATTATAAAAAGCTTGTCAATCATATTTCAAATTAAGAAATGATTGACAAGCTATATTTCCGGTGAGTAACCGTTTATACTTCCATTGAGTCCCCCAACAAACTCAGAATTGGTCTCTAGCAACAAACCCTAAAGCAAAGAAAAATATTTAAATAAAACTAAAAAAGAAGCTCACAATCGTACTCACCATGAATTGGGATTTTTATAACCGTCCTCATTCAGCGTTCAGTTCATTCTTCATAAGACATGATTTCTCTTCCCCACTCTCTCCCTTATTAAACAACTCCAACAGAACGTTTATAAATATAAAGAAGCGATAGAACTGACTTCCACAAGGTCGACGTCACAAGTACTTCACAAAAAAGTTAACTATATGATTGTTTTTGTCTCCAAACATAGGTCTCCTCTGTTCCGGACTTTTGGGACAAACCCCAATCCAATATTATGGTCGTGGTGGTTGGATGATAGGCAAGGCCCATCCTTAATTTTCACTCAACATTCACCCATTCTCTCTTTACTTCTGCATAACTAGTTGGAGTTTCATATAATTTAACAAATTCAACTCTGGCTCCCCGATAAAGCTCTTGCCTTTTTTCTAGTGACTCTTGCATCTTCTCATAGATCCACACAACCATATTTTCAGCAGTTGTATTCATTTTCGGCAGTGTCTCATTTAAGTACCGATGATCTAGGTACACTTCAATTTCTTCTTTCCATATCGTCTTAATATCTCCAAAATCAATCACTAGTCCAATCTCATTGACAAATCCACTGATTCCGAAAATCACTTTGTACGTATGACCATGCAGATTTTTACATTTCCCCTCATAACAATGCATATGATGAGCAGCATCAAATGTAAACTCTTTACTAACAAGTACTCTCTTATTATGGTACTTTAATTCACATTGTTTGATATCTTTTTCTATTTTTTGTAACCGATCTACAATTCTAAAACCAAACATTTTTTCGACCATTGTTTCGCCTCTTTACAGAATTTTGTTGTGTGAATTTTTGTGTGAATTTTTAAAGTACAAGATACTTGTACTTTAAAAATTCACAACTTAGAACATCTCGTCACCCATATTGCCAGATCACGTCAAAAAAATAAGTGTAATAAATCACACTTATTTTTAAATACCCTACTGTGCTGTTTTTGCTCTTTTTATAGCTCTATCATTCTTCTCTAGTATCATGCTTAACTGATTTTCCTCTTTGATGTTCATCAACAAGCTACCAATTCGCTCCTAACATCCCCACGATATGCTTTTATTCAAAAATAATCGGTAATTCTTTTAGGGCTCTAAAACCAACAAGATTTCTCCATTCAATCTCAGCTGTTTCAAATCTAATCTTCTGTGTATGATCTAATATCGTCTTAATGGCGGCTTGTGCTTCTATCTTAGCGAGGGTGGCACCGAGACAAAAATGAATACCGGAACCAAATGAAAGGTGGGGATTTGGATTTCTTGTAATATCTAGGCTGTTGGCATTAATGAATTGTTTTGGGTCTCGATTGGCTGCACCAATTAATATATAGACATGATCTCCTTTTTTTATTTCAGTTTGATTGATCGTTACATCTTCTGCAGCGATTCGAGCTGTCATTTGAGTTGGGCTCTCATAGCGCAAAATCTCCTCAATTGCTGAATCTAGTAGCAAGGGGTTAGCTTGTAATTTTTCATATTGTGTAGGGTGTGTTAGGAAACAATATACGGAGTTAGCAATTAAATTAACCGTTGTTTCATGACCTGCAATGACAAGCAGGATACAAGTTGAGACGGTTTCGGCATCTGTTAATGGCTCTCCATTTTGAACGTCTGATATGAGTAGACTTATTAGATCATCTTGTGGGTCTTGTTTTCGCTTATTTATCAAGTGTTGAAAGTAAGTAACCATTTCTATAATAGTGTCATTCCCTTTAGCTAGAGATTCCTTCGAACGAGTGTGATCAATGGTTTGGATTAAGGTTAACGCCCATTGGCGGAATTGATCCTTTTCCTGTTTCGGTACTCCTAACATGTTAGCAATGACAAGGCTTGCCAACGGAAAAGCAAAGTCAGATATGACATTCATCCTTTTTTGATTTGCAACATGTTGAAAGAGATCATTCGCTGTTTTTTTTATAATAGGATTTAATTGTTCCAAAGCTCTAGGAGTAAAACGTTCGCTCACAATCTTACGTAACCGATTATGATCTGGTTGGTTTTTATAAAGCATCATCTGCTTTTGCACATTTTTTAAGACTTCGTATTTTTTCGTTGTTTCTGGAAGTGGAATACGATTTTGAAAACGAATATCCTTTAAAATAAGGTTCGCTTCTTCATATCCCGTTACATACCAACCAGGGTAACGGAAGAAATTGCCCTTGTAGATAGGGTTAGTTGAGCGAATGTTATCATAAAAAGAATACGGATCTTGGACAAAGTCCGACGACGTTCTGATCTTTGTTTGTTGATTCATCATTAGAGCACCTCCTAAAGAAGAGATGCGTTTAGATGTGCACCTCTCTTTTACTTTTTCTATTACTTTTCTGTCGCTAAGCTCTCTCTCATTTCTTCAACACTTTCTACTTCAAAGCCTAAATCTTTAAGCATTTTATGATCCTCGGATTCTTCCTGTCCTGCTGTTGTTAAGTAATCCCCTACAAAGATTGAATTAGCAGCATACAGACCTAGTGGCTGTAACGAACGAAGGTTAACTTCTCTCCCTCCAGAAATCCTAATTTCTTTAGTTGGATTTATAAAACGGAACAGAGCTAGGACTTTTAAACAGTAGAGGGGATGTAATTCATTTACTCCCTCTAGCGGAGTGCCGTCTATAGCATGTAAAAAGTTTACAGGAATTGAATCAGCATTAAGTGCCTTCAAGCTATTTGCGATATCAACGACATCTTGTTTCGATTCCTTCATCCCAACGATGACTCCAGAGCAAGGAGAAAGTCCGGACTCCTTCGCAATTTCAACCGTATTGACTCGGTCACCATACGTGTGTGACGTAGTAATTTGATCATGATGACTCTCTGAAGTATTTAAGTTGTGATTATAGCGATCGACACCAGCTTCTTTTAAACGAACCGCCTGCTCTGGTTTTAAGATCCCTAGACAGGCACATACCTTTAATCCATAGCTGTCCTTAATTTCTTTTACTGCTTCCACTACTTGATCAACTTCTTTATTGGAAGGCCCTCTGCCGCTTGCAACGATGCAATACGTACCTACATTTTGCTCAAACGCTTTTTTAGCACCTGTAAGAATTGTCTCCTTATTTACAAATCGATACGAATCAATTGGTGCATTCGAAATAGAAGATTGAGAGCAATATCCACAGTTCTCAGGACACAACCCAGACTTTGCATTCATAATCATATTCAACTTCACTTTATTTCCGTAATAATGCTTGCGAATATGATAAGCAGCATGCATTAAAAGCAACACTTCGTCATCCGGACATTCTAATATTGACAAAGCCTCGTCATTCGTTAGCTCCTGCCCTTCTAGTACTTTGTTTGATAGTTCCAACCATTGCATCATATTAATCCCTCCAGTTGATCTACATTTATATGATCTTCAATTAACTGCTTAACGGTCACATCAGTTATACATGGTATTTTTGGAATGATTCCTAAAATGGGGACTGAACACATTTCTTCTATGACGTTAGGACTCGTTTTCTCTACTAAATCCCCCTGTTCACTCGTTCCATTTATAATGATTCCAGCAATTGTTAAGCCTAATTTTTTGGCGTATTCCACCGTTAAAAACGTATGATTAATCGTCCCGAGATTCGGTCGGGCGACAATTAGTACCGGGAAGTTAAGTGCTTTGATTACATCACTGACTAAAAAGTCCTTTCCTAATGGCACGGAAATTCCACCAGCTCCCTCAACAATGAAATAATCATGTTTTTCTCGAATGGTTTCCCAATGCTTTAAAATATCTTCCAGCGTGATGCTCGTTCCTTCTAGCTCTTGTGCAACCGCCGGGGCCAATGGTTGTTCGAATTGAAATGGAGTAATTTCCTCAAGGGTAAGTGGCGTCTTTGCCATCTTTTTCAGCCAATATGTATCACTTTCTGGATCGTCTCTCTTGATTCCACTTAACATAGGTTTGAACACACCAACATTTACACCTTGATCCCTTAGCACTCCGGCAATCCCACTCGAAATAACAGTTTTCCCGACATCTGTATCCGTCCCTGTTATAAAAATTCCCTTCACTTAATCACCTCTGGTTCGTTGCGTATCGTTGCGTATCGTTTCGAAAGCCTTGATTAATCGATCGATATCATCATTGGAATGCTCTGCGGTTACCGTTAAACGAATACGAGATTCTCCCTCCTTTACCGTTGGAGGGCGGATGGCAGGGGCAAAGATATCATATTCTTGTAACTGATTGGCAACCGATACAGCTTTTTTTGCTTCTCCAAGAATGACAGGAATAATCGGTGTCTTATTCCCTTTCACGTGAAACCCTAATGCTCGCAGTCTATCTCCAATCAACATCACTTTTTCCATTAATGCCTCTCTTCTTCTAGACTCTTTTTCAATGATGTTAATCGCCTCAAAAGAAGCAGCACACACACTAGGCGAAATTGCGGTTTGGAAAATGAATGTTCGTGCTTGATTTACTAAAAAATCTTTTAACACATAAGATCCAGCGACAAACCCTCCCTCTGTTCCAACAGCTTTACTTAAGGTCCCTATCAACACATCTGGTTTGACTCCAAAATACTCACTTATCCCTCTTCCATTTTTACCCAAAATTCCTGTACCGTGTGCATCATCGACAATCACATAGGCATCGTACGCTTTTGCTAAAGCAATGATTTGATCTAGTGGCGCAATCGTTCCATCCATACTGAATACACCATCTGTCACGATAAACCGTCTAGTAAATGGCTTTGTTTCTTTTAGTTTGTTTTCGAGATCTTGTAAATCAACATGCTTGTATACAAGTGTCCTAGCTTTTGAAAGGCGACACCCATCGATGATGCTAGCGTGATTTAACTCATCACTTAAGATGATATCTCCGCTTGTGGGTAAGGATGACAAAACACCTATATTTGCAAGATACCCACTAGAAAAAAGCAATGAAGCCTCTGTTTGCTTGAAGCTAGCAATTCTTTCTTCCAGTTTTTCATGCCAGCAACTGTTACCAGTTGTTAATCTTGATCCACTGCTACCAATCCCAAATTCTTTGACCGTGGACTTCGCTGCATCAATCAGTCGCTGATCACTTGCTAGACCTAAATAGTTATTGGACGAAAAAATCAACTTTTTTCGTCCGTTCATGTCAACCATTGGCTTAGGACCACTATTCATAACTCTTAACTCACGGTACAAGTCATGCTCTTTTATTGTGGTGATTTTTTCTGATAGCCAAGAATCAAACGCTGCGCTCAAAAGCAGCCCCCTCCTCTTCGCAAACGCTTTCGATCGCCTCCTTCATAATGCTCACCATTGATTCTAGTTCACTCTTAGTACTGACAAGTGGAGGCATAAATACAATGACATTTCCAAGCGGTCTTGTGAGCATCCCGAGCTCTCTCATCTTTAACGAAACTTTATAACCAATTCTTCTCTCAAATGGGTAAGGTGTTTTCTTTAATTTGTCTTGTACAAGCTCAATGCCGCACATGAATCCTAATTGTCTAATATCCCCAACATGAGGCAATGAATATAGGTCTAATAGGATTTCCTTCAGGTGCTCTGATTTTCTTTGAACGTTTTCAACAATGCGTTCCGATTCAAAGAGGCGTAAATTCTCTAAAGCAACAGCACACCCTAATTGATTTCCGGTATAGGAGTGACCATGAAAAAACGTTTTTAAATTTTCATAGTCATCGTAGAATGCTTCATATATTTTTTCTGTCGTAAATGTGACGGCAATAGGTAGATACCCACCGGTTATGCCTTTTCCGGCAGCCATTAAATCAGGTTGAACACCGTCATGCTCACAAGCGAACATTTTTCCTGTACGACCAAAGCCAGTCGCCACTTCGTCTACGATCATTAACACATCATACTTTGTGCATAGAGCGCGCACTCCTTGTAGAAACCCCCTTGGCATAACAATCATTCCGGCTGCACCTTGTACCATAGATTCAATTGAAAGAGCAGCAATTTCCTCGTGATGTTCCTTTAGAAGTTCTTCAAGTTTTTGTAAGCATTCATCTCTACATTGGTCTGGATCCCCGCTTTCTGATCGATATACATTCGGAATCGGCGCTTTAAAACTCTCAAACATTAGAGGACCATAGACATGATGAAATAACTCAATCGCGCCAACACTTACCGCCCCGATCGTATCGCCATGATAGCCTTCTTTCATCGAAACAAACTTTTGTTTTTGGGGCTTCCCTATGTTTTTCCAATATTGAAAGGCCATTTTCAGTGCGATCTCCATTGCTTCGGCACCACTATCCGAATAGAAAACGCGAGTGAGATCATCAGGTGTTAATTCAACTAATCTTTCAGCAAGTTCTGTCGCTGGTACATTTGTCATTCCTAATAGTGTTGAATGAGCAATTTTTTCTAACTGATCTTTGATCGCTTGATCCAATTCTTTTTTACGATGCCCGTGGACATTTAGCCACACAGATGAAAACCCATCATAATATTCCTTACCATGAATGTCTTTCACCTTGATGCCATTTCCACTTTCTATGATGAGAGGATCTAGATCATAATCCTTCATTTGTGTGAAAGGTAACCATAAGTGTTTTTTACTTTTTTTAATTAATTCGTGTGTCATCATCTTCCTCCCAATAAAGTAGTGTGGGCTCTTTTTCAAGATAATGTATATAACTATCTAGGTTCAGAGCATCTTTCACAAAAAAAATTCGAAAGCCTCTTTCATCGCCATATTCTTTTAGCTTTGAAATTCGCTGGTACCCTATTTTTTCGCTTGCCACATACCCTGTAATGTAATCAGGATCATCAGACCAACATAATTCAGCAACGATTTCAGGGTGACTAGCGACTTTGGTTGCTAGTGTAATAGCTTCTTTGACCCTTGCATTTCTCGGCATTTCCTGTCTTATCGCCCATTTATCAAAGTTGGCTGCATCCCAATCCATCCGAGAAACACGCACTCCTTTTTCGCCTCTATTGTCAACACGTTCACCCGACTGAACGTGTAAGAGCATTGCTCCTCTCATCCCAACATTTTCCGACTGTGCGATGAGTTCGTAAGCTTTTTCAATGGATAGGCCGGGTACGCCGCATTTTCTTAGCATCTGCATGGCCAGTTGATGCCCCTCCCTTACACTTAAAACGTGATTGGTTGTGATCGACAAGGGTGCTAAAAAGTGAACAGGCATTTGAACTTCTTCAAATTGAATTTGCATAAAATCTGGATTTCCTCTTGAATGCGTAAGCGCCTTTTCCACCAAATCATTCACTGCTTTTTGAATGTCTTCATAGCTTGCTAGAATCTCTCCACCGGAAATATGCTTTCCACCTTTTTCATGAGGACCTCCCTTTGCTGCTCTCATTCTTATACTGAAGAATTTATCCCCCATACGAATCCGCCTTTGGATTGAATGCATAACCTAGAGCACTTGCTAATCGAATAAGGAAGGGGGCTTTTCTAATTTTTGAAAAGACTTCAACTCTTATTTGAAGTGGTCGATCGCCATTCATAGATTCTGCATCCCTCCCATGGGAATGTTAACCATATTTTTAGAAAAGTTTACATTTACACACGCCAAATGTCAACCATTTATTTTTTTAAGTTAACATATTAATCAGAAATCAACATTATCATTGTAATTCCAATCCTTTTACCAACATTGTAATCTCTATGTAAACATACTGTAATACTATTCTTTCTGATTCTCTCATAGGGATAAGAGTGTTAGACGAGCTTTCAAAAAACAAAATGTACTAGGAGGACGCAATCTTTATGAGGAAACTGATTTTTCTACTAACTTTACTAGCAGCTCTATTTGTTGCTGAGACTACTTTTGCTTACACCGTGCAAAAAGGTGACACCATGATGAAAATTGCAAAGAAGAATGGATTAACATTAGAAGAATTATCAAAAGCAAACCCACAAATTGCAAATATTGATCTAATATATGTAGGCCAGCACATTCATTTACATAAAGAGAAACGCACTTCCAAATCAAGTAGCGAAACAAGCACGGATCACGGTGAAAATCTCTCAGAAAAAGAACTAGATCTACTTGCTAGAATCGTAAGAGCCGAAGCGCAGACAGAACCTTTCAAAGGAAAAGTGGCGGTAGCGGATGTGGTCTTAAACAGACTAGAAAGTCCACAATTTCCTGATACGATAAAAGAAGTCATTTATGAGCCTGGACAATTTGAACCTGTAATGAATGGCCAGGTCGATCAACCAGCTGATGAGGAGTCTATCGAGGCCGTTGATGCCGCATTATCAGACATGAGAAATATAACCGAAGATTCATTATTCTTCTATAATCCTGATATTGCTACAAATCGTTGGCTAGATACAAGAGAAACAACCGTTGTGATTGGACAGCATGAGTTTAAACATTAATTTTGGAGATTTCAGAATTTATCAATAGACAAAGGTGTTCTGTAAAGTTTTTTGGGGTGTCCCACAAGGTAAAAACCTTTGAGACACCCCCATAATATTGGGACGAGTTTCCCATTAGACGCTAAAAAAGGATTAATTCATCCCTTTCCATTCTCCTTGATTTTTAGATGATTTCATTTTTTTAGCTTTTTCTTTGTGCGCTCTATTAGCTGCTGCACTACCCGGTTCTTTAGAGAACTCTGAATCGGTTTTACTTGAGTCAAATCCCTGTTTATTTTTTTGATCAGCATTTGTTTTGCCATTACGCTTCGCCATATGTATCACTCCTTCTTTCCTATTATACGAATAAAGGAGTGAATTATACGTCATAGTTGTCTGGATATTAGTTTACATTGTGCTACTAGCTCTTGATAAGCGCTTAACTTTTAGGATAATTATTTCATTCCACTAAATTCAATTTTTCACTTCAATTTGTAATGTTTTTAATACTAATTCCGTTTTCGCTTTCCCTTCCTTAATGCATTCTTCAGGCTTCATATTCCAGTATTCAGGTCTAAACAACTCAATCGATGCAGGACCGTCAAATCCGGTAGCTTGAACTAATTTAATAATACGATCTAGGTCAATGACACCGTCCCCTGTCCATACTCTTTGGTGGTCACGAATAACCCCTGCTGGAATATCTTCCGCATCGTCAATATGGAATAAGAAAATTTGTTCTTTTGATATTTCATTTAATAATGAAATGTTGGAATTCATCGCATACAGATGGAAACAATCAACAACGAGCCCAACCCTATTGTTATTTGCCTCTTTTACGATTTCAAAGGTACCATCAAGCGTATTAATCGAACAATGCGGATAACCAACAAACTCTAGGGCAAATCTGAAATTTGATGCTTCCGTTAACGTTAGAAACTCATTGAGGCGTTTGTTTGTCTCTTCTTTGATCTGACTCCATGTGACATCACCAATGTCAAAGGTTGGAACCACTACGACCAAGTCGCAACCAATTTCTTTCCCTACTGATTCCACTAAACGAACGTCTTCTTTCATTAGATTAAACGTCGTATCAGGTTGGAAGGTAAAGAATTCAATAGCATTAAACGATAAAGGCTTAATATGAGAATTTTGAAAGAAATTCTTCAAATCTTCCACTGAGTGGTCGATTAAATATTCCTTTAGCTTATCAATTCTGATTTCGATAAAATCGTACCCGTTCTCCTCACAAAAACGTAGGTCATCATAAAGGGTAGATGATTTAAGGGTAGTAGCTTGATTAAATGCAATTTTCATTAGACTCTCTCCTTTTTAGTTTTATAGATTATATTTCGATTGGAACTCAACACAAGAAAAGGTCGTAACCTTCCTTTAGACCCATTTTCATCTTATTTTCCTTCTTTAAATAATTTATAATTATGATATCAACGAGTAACATAAGGAGCGGTGACGTATGATCCCATATTTTCCTTTTAAGGGTACTGATAAGAGTGCCATTGCCTTGGAAGAGTTCCATACAGTGGAATCTGTTCCACTTCATCGTCATAATTTTCAGGAATTTGTTTTGATTACAAAAGGTTCCTGTCTCCACCAATTCAAGAATATTTCTATGCCATTGATTCCGGGCGATGTGTTTCTCATCCCTCCACACCAGGAGCATACATATACCATTGAAACCCCAGTTTCGATGTACAACTGTCAGTTTTACCCTGAAGAAATTGCTGATTGGTGGGTAGAACAATTCGGTGGATTGATCAAGGATCTGACTGAACCTGAAAGCAACAATCCAATTTCACCTGCTGATTTAAACCGTCAGAACATCATTCATTTGTCGGTACCTGAGGCTAAACGGGTTCAAAAGATGATGGAAATTATTCTTCACGAACAAAAGGAACAAGACTTTGCTTTTGAGCAGGTCAAGCAGGACTATTTGAACTTGATTCTAATTGTCATTTCAAGAGCAAGATTACGCCAGTTTGCCATTGTACCTAACAAAGAAAGTCCACGTAACAATATTATCGCAAAGCCCAAAAGTTTATTGAGGACAACCTTACCGAACAGATCGATTTTTCCAATTACGCCCGTGAACAAAACATCAGTCTCGGTTATTTTCGGTCAATCTTTAAGTCAGCGACTGGACTTCCCCCAGTAGAATATCTAAACCGCTTACGTATGGTTCGTGCAGTTGAATATTTGAAGGACCATACACTGACTATAAGTGATGTATCTGCTGCCGTAGGAATTTACGATCCAAATTATTTCTCACGGCTCTTCCGGAAAATCATTGGCTATTCACCGCGTGAATTCCGAAAATCAGGTTTTTAATCCTTTTGATGGGAAATCTGCATATATCGTCGTAAATAAGTATGCTAGGGTAAGCGATTACTCAAACGAGTAATAACTGTTTATTACAAATACAATATAACACACCCACATATTGGGTAATAGAAGAAAACAAATCGATATTAGCACAAAACGTATATTTGGTTACCAATACAAAATAAATAACTTAATACTACAGTAACGATTTTAGGTAATCTATCCTTTTTATAAAGATTCCCCTAAAAGGAAAAAGCATAAATTGCCCAAACGGCAATTTATGCTTGCTGTAACATATCGTTTTTACTTTTCGAATTTTGTTTGTTATCCTCAAAGCCAAGAGTTTTCGCTGTTGAAGTATGGATTTCTTCAATAAGTTCTGGGTTTTCCATTAGTGACACACCATAAGAAGGAATCATTTCTTTAATTTTTGGTTCCCACTCTTTTACCTGTTCAGGGAAGCATTTTTCAATGACCTCCAGCATAACAGAAACGGCTGTAGATGCACCCGGAGAAGCACCCAGTAATGCTGAAATTGAACCATCCTCGGCTGTAATTACTTCTGTACCAAATTGAAGCGTTCCTTTGCCACCAGCTTCTGTATCTTTAATTACTTGCACACGTTGGCCCGCTACAATTAAATCCCAATCCTCGCTTTTTGCGTTTGGGATAAACTCACGTAACTCATCCATACGCTTTTCCTTTGACAACATGACTTGCTGAATTAGATATTTTGTCAATGACATGTTTTTAGCGCCTGCTGCCAACATCGTTACGAGATTATCCGGTTTTACAGATGTTAACAGATCAAACACTGAACCATATTTTAGAAACTTTGGTGAGAATCCGGCAAACGGTCCAAATAGCAATGATTTTTTATTATCGATATATCTCGTGTCAAGATGCGGAACAGACATTGGCGGCGCACCAACCTTAGCTTTGCCGTATACTTTTGCATGATGCTTCGCTACAACATCTGGATTATTACAGGAAAGGAATATTCCGCTTACAGGGAATCCACCGATATTTTTCCCTTCAGGAATACCAGATTTTTGTAGTAAATGAAGACTTCCTCCTCCGCCTCCGATAAAGACGAATTTTGCCGTATGGTTTTCGACCATACCACTGTCGAGATTCCGAACTTTCAATTCCCACAATCCATCACTAGTACGTGTAATATCAGTAACACTATGTTTGTAGTTTAATTTCACATTTTTAGTCTTCAAGTGATCAAATAACATTCGTGTTAATGCACCAAAGTTAACATCAGTACCCAAGTCAACTTTTGTTGCTGCAATCGATTCCTTAGAAGTACGGTCTTGCATAATTAGCGGAATCCACTCCATCAGTTTTTCTGGATCTTCGGAAAGTTCCATGCCTTTAAATAATGGATTTTCTGAAAGCGCTTCAAAACGTTTTTTTAAGAAAGATACATTTTCTTCGCCTTGGACCAAACTCATATGAGGCAATGGCATAATAAAATCCTGTGGATTCCGTAAAAGCTTGCTTTTTACAAGATAAGACCAAAACTGCATTGACACCTGAAAGTCTTCATTAACTTTTATCGCTTTACTAATATCAATTGATCCGTCCGCTTTTTCAGCGGTGTAGTTAAGCTCGCACAGTGCCGCATGTCCAGTTCCTGCATTATTCCATTCATTAGAGCTTTCTTCTCCTGCGTTGGTGAGCTTCTCAAACACTTTAATTTCCCATTCTGGTACTAATTCTTTCAAGAGTGTTCCTAAAGTCGCACTCATGATTCCAGCGCCAATTAAAATGACGTCGGTTTTCGTTTCTCTGTTGCTCATGTCTACCAACCTTTTCTCCTAGAATTTGCAGAAAAGATATAGGCGCTCCTACTTAGGCAACCTCAGTAAGCGAGGGCGCCTATATCTTTTCTGATGAATTAAACCTAATTACAGTTTATCAGAATTTTTCTTAGATTAAAATATTTACTTCCTATTATATAATAGTTCTAAGCTTTTTAAAAGCTAGTTAGAAATGACAAGCATGTGTACCACTCCCTTAAAGCCAAAGGCTCAAACCTGCTCTATGCAAGGGTTAAACCTTTGGTTTGCTATTACCAATAAACTGACAATTTTTTGAATAAACAAATAAAAAATACACTCAAAAAATTTTTTTCAAATGAAAACGCCTACCTTGATTTTTCCCTCTAGTTCCAATCCTCATCTTTTGTTATAGTAGTAAAGTTGTTTAGACAACGAAGTTAAACCTCTGTCAAAAAGGGGCAAAAGAAAAGGTGAAGTTATCATGGAACATCATGCATTACAACAAGTTGAACAACTAGCCCTAAAAAAAGAGAAGGCTTTTAGCGAAAGTCGTTTTCGTTACGTATTTCGAGCGATTTTAGCTAGTCTCTTTATAGGGTTTGGTGTCATTGTTGCATTTAAAACAGGAAATCTTTTTTATGTAGAAGGATCTCCATTCACATATCCAGTTGCTGCAATTACGTTCGGAGCGGCGATTATTCTCATTGCCTTTGGTGGCGGTGATTTATTTACCGGCAACGCATTTTACTATACGTATACATGCTTGCAGAAGAAAATGATGTGGTCTAATGCTTTGAAATTATTAAGTATGAGTTATGTTGGTAACTTTCTAGGTGCTATCTTATTTGCACACATCATCTTTCTAACAGGACTTTTTAACGATCCATCTGTGAACAGTTTCTTATTTAGTGTCGTTGGACAAAAAATGAGCGCTCCTTGGTTAGAGCTTTTCTTTCGAGGTATTTTATGTAACTGGCTTGTCTGCTTAGCCTTCTTCCTTCCGATGAATATGAAATCAGAAGGAGCGAAAATCTTTACAATGATGCTACTTGTATTCTGTTTCTTTATTTCAGGTTATGAGCATAGCATTGCTAATATGGGTGCCTTTGCCATTGCGCTTGTATTAGAGCATCCTGAGACGATTAGCTATGGTGGAGCGATTCATAATTTGATTCCCGTTACCATCGGGAACTTTATCGGCGGAAGCTTGTTCATGGGTGTGCTTTATCACTATCTCAATCAACCGAAACAAGTGAAGTCACAAGGAGAGGTTAAGGTGTTTCGTTCAAATGCGTAAATAGAATAGCTCCTTTGATCACTCGTGGCTCTAGCCCACAGAATTAAAAACGTTTGGATGTAATTTATCCAAGCGTTTTTCACAAAATTTTAAAAACGGATATCTTATTTTATTCTTTCTCATAAGTATTTGTGGAAAACAGTTCAGCTGTAGAAATCCTTGAAGCCAGCACTATAGAAAGGTTTCAGCAAACTGTTCTTCCGAAATTACTCTTAATCCATTTCTTTTTAATAAAGCAGAAGTAACACCCATCCCCTCAATTTTTTCTCCAATGAATTCGCCGTTATAAATCTTTAAACTGCCACAAGAGGGGCTATTTTCCTTTAGAACCACTATTGTCGCATTTAATTCTAAAGCTTTTTCAAGTGTATCATAAGCTCCTTTTATGTAAAGTTTCGTAACATCTTTTCCTGATTTTTCAATTACTTTAGCCTTTCCATCGAGTACATCTTCTCCGTTTCCCCCCACTATTTCAGCAGGCTCTCTGGGAGTTGAAAATCCGCCGAGTAATTCTGGACATATTGTAAAAGCTTTATTTTCTTCTACAAGCTTAGTTATTTCATAATTTAAACTGTGCGTGCCGTTATATCTAACCTTCAAGCCCGCTAAGCAGGAACTCACCAATATCATATCGCTAACCCCTCCAGCATAAATCTGCCTTAATAAATTTAATCAAAAATTTCTTTGCTGAACTAACCTCGTAGCAAGAAAACAAATCCTATAACTACTAGAAAGTCACCTAGTCACACAAAACTCTGTATGTGACTAGGAATTTAATCGTTTTATCTGCCGAGTTCTTGCAAAACAACCTCCAGCAGCTCCTTCGGTGTATACACAAGGTAATCAGGGTTTTGTTCCTGCACAAGCTCTTTCGCGTCATAACCCCAGCTCACCCATATGACCTTGATTCCAGCTGACTTGCAGGCTATAATGTCCCGTTGCTCATCTCCGACATAGATAACATCAGATTTCTCTAGTTGATGCTCCTTAAGAAATTTGCGAATTAATTTATCTTTGCCAAAGATGACATTCGAACTCAACACCCTTGATATATTTAATACTTGATTACGCAGTAATACCTCTTTGATCACATCCTCTGAATTAGAGGAAATAATGGCGGTGCTATGCCCCTGCCGCTCTAACGTATCGAGTACCTCTTTCATTCTAGGATACAATTTGATCTCCTTTGCATTTTTCAGGTAGAAACGGTAGAAGTCTGGAATAATGAGTGGCGTTTTCAAGATTGGAAAGTTCAAACGCTTGGCTCTTTCAAGGATTGATAACTTTCTCAGTGAGGGTAATTCCTCAAGTTTAATTTTTCGATATTGATATTTTTCCGCAAAGGCGTTCCATCCAGAAATGAAAACATTCCTAGAGTCGGCCAAGGTTCCATCAAAATCGAATAGAACGTATTTAGGCATTTGTTGTCTCCTGTCTCTCCTCGGTAAATGAATATGATAGAATCATACAAACCATTGATCATCGTTCTCCAATGAATTAGAAACTATTCGTGAACTACATTCATATTACCATTTTATTCTATTTGTCCCATCTTTCATTATTTTATTACAAAGCTGGTTATTCGCTAACTATATTTATGTTATTAATGCCCGTTCAATAACGTACGTAATTAAGCTGCAAATAAGCGAATGCACAGGCTGGTTTCAAACAGTGTATAACCGAAACAAAAAAAATGCCTGTCACTTGTCTTCAAAAGTAACAGGCACTTAAAAACTAAACTGTATCCGTATATTTTCCACTAGACTCTCTTACAACCAACTCCGGCATGAAAAGTGTCTTTTGATTAGTAAAATCACTATCTAAAAGCATGTCAAACACTTTCTTCCCCATGTCATGAATGGGTTGGGATACAGAGGTTAGCTTTGGAACCGTTAGCCTACAAAGAACAGTATTATCAAACCCAATGACAGATAAATCGTTTGGAAGATCAAATCCAAGTTCTCTAGCTGCCTCGATCGCGCCAATGGCTAATAAATCGTTGCAAGCAAAGATCGCTGATGGTGGCTCCTCTAAATTGAGCAATTGCAATCCAGCTTGTTTGCCTCTTTCAATCGTTGCTTCTGTCTTGATGAAGTATTCTTCCTTTGGCTCTACATTTTGTTCCAACAGCGCCTGTTTGTATCCATTAATTCGTTGAATATTGCTCCAGGCATGTTCGGCAATCATGGCAATTTTCGTATGATTTAAGGAGAGTAAGTGTTTGGTCCCAATATACCCGCCTTTAAAATCATCAATAGTTACAGTCGTAATTGGCAATGATGGGATGTCGTTTGCGATCAGGGCGACAGGAATTTTCTTTTCCATGACCTCTTCCAATAGATCTAAGCTTTTTACCCCTGAAGCTAGAATAAATCCATCCACACTCTTACGAATCAGAAGAGAAATATATTTCTTTTCCTTTTCTTCAAGATTATCCGTACTACAAATAATCACACTAATCCCAAGTTCATTTCCTCTATCTTCAATGCTCCTTGCAATATCAGCAAAAAAAGGGTTAGAGATATCAGGAATCAAAAGCCCGACTGTATTTGTTTTCTTCCCTGTTAATGCAGAAGCTACAACACTAGGGGAATACTCTAGTTGTTCCATTGTTTTTAATACTTTTTGCCTCGTTTTCTCCCCTACACGGCCGTTGTTATTGATGACATTGGAAACAGTAGCAATAGAGACGCCTGCTTCCTTTGCAACATCATATATAGTAGGTTTCATCTCATATCCCTCTTTATTTTTGATTCTAATTATACCATTTACCTTGACTTAATAGGTACCATTCGAGGAATAATCGGTCTCTCATTTTAGTTCCTTAGTCTACTGCTATGAACTCATTTAACTTTACTAACTCTTTGCTTTCATACGATTGTTTGCACGCATACCCAAGCTCTGTTGATTTGACTCCATCCTCAACCGTTACTTCCGGTTTTCTTTGTTCAATAATGCAATTGATAAATTCTTCCGCTTCTTTTTGGTACGCTTGCTCAAAGCGCTCTAAAAATCCATCGAAACACTCCTGGATTACTCCTTCTTCCTTCATGATTACCACTTGATTTTTTTCAGGCACTGTACCAATTCGAAGAGAACCTTTTGTTCCGATAATTTCTGTTTCGATATGATACCCATGTGCGCAATTTCGACCAGCTACAAAGATCCCCATCGTATTATTCTCAAAGTGAACCATCGCTGCTCCCGTTTCAGCATCATTGATTTCGTCAAACTCAGGGCGTGCATAAGCACCACCAATTGCCCAAGTCTCTTTTGCTTCCGTACCTAAGTACCAGCGCGCTAAGTCAAAGTCATGGATCGACATATCCAAGAACAATCCTCCACTATAATTCGCACGAGCAAACTGTAAGAACCCATCCAATTTAGAAGCTGGATCTAAACCATAGCAACGAATCATGAATGGCTCACCAATTTCCCCTCTTTCAATCGCTTCTTTTGCTGCCATATACGAGCGGTCATAGCGACGCATAAATCCCAACATAAAGACTTGGTCAGGGTGATTGTTAACAGCTTCTTGTACTTCAAGAGCCTCTTCCAAGTACAGACCAAGCGGCTTCTCACTAAATACATGAAACCCAGCTGCCAGTGCTTTTTTGATTTGATCGCAATGAAATCCTGATGGAGAAGCAATAAAAATGGCATCAAGCTCTTTATTTTCAAGCATTTCTTCATAACTCGTATAGCCATATGGGATATTCCATTGTTTTTGGACTTCCTCAACCTCTGACTCGATCACGCTGCACACTGCCGTCAATTCACAACCCGGAATGCGAAAAGCTAAATTTTCTGCATGTTGTCTACCTAATCTTCCTAATCCAACAATCCCTACTTTTACCTTTTTCATTCTAATCGACTCCTTGTTTCTTGGTATTTACTTGCATGGTTAGTAGCTTTCGTCTTAAGGTTCAAACACATCATTTATAAAGTTCAATTACAAAATCACTTTTGGTGAAGCGCTTAATCAAAATTTATCATGATAACGCTTTACTAGTCAACGAAAATATTGTGTTAAAAATAAAAGATTTAAATAATTTAATTGATCTCTAGCTTTTATAAAAATTAAATTCTTAATAAAAAGAAGAAATTCATAATACACATAATAGTAGTTAGTGCCATGTCGATTAAGCGCTACACCACAAACAATAGTGCTAAATTAATAAGAAAAAGACTCCGGCATCATACCGAAGTCATATTTTTTAACTATATGTTCTAGTTCAGGATTAGCTTTCGCTTCATCTTTTATAGACTTGTTAACTTGTTCTTGTAAAACAAGAGTGAATTTTCCTTTTCCTGGATTAGAAAATCAAAACATAGAATTGTCGCTATTCATGTTCGAAATATATCTCACTAACTTTTCTGAAGAATGGATTGTCCCCATACCAAATCACTCCCATTTTGATAACTTTTCTTATCAATATGAACATTCAGTCCGTAACTTTCCTAAGCTTCTATCCACTTTCTTCTCCATTCAACCCGCTCATGCTCTTCTATCTGTTTCTCAAGCTTATCATCCCAGCGTGCAAGCCATGTATTCCAAACGCGTGCATAGTAGATATCCTGTTCTTTGTTATATAGTTGAAATTCCAAACATGGAACGTGTTCGACAGTCTGTTGCTCAAAACTTATTAATTCACTTACAACTGTTTGGAAGCCGTTTTCGTCTAAGCCATTTTCCTGCTCGGAAAGAACATGAAAGATTCGATCGTTATCGTTAAAGTCCTGGATCTCTGCGTAACGGTAAAGCTTCCAACCTTCATTTACTTCGGATAAGGAGGAGGTAGACTCTGGCATAAATTCATCATGAACTGAGCTGTAAAAAAGCTCTGTCCCCTCTTCTTCCATTTCCTCTTCCAGGATACCTGTCTGCAGTTGTTCTTGTCCTTTCGTTGTTAGCTTAAAAATGGATCTTTCGAGGTAGATCAAGCCTGTGCGCTGCATTTTTTCCATCAAATCTGCAATAAAGAGTTCCTCTACTAACAACATTTCCGACAAATTAGCAGCGCGCCGGATATCTGTCTGTTCTACCGCAAGAAGGATCATCTTCATGAGAATATCCATTTTAGATCGCTTCACCCGTTTAAATGTCACATCAAGAATTTCAACTGGCACATACCAAATAGCAGACTCTTTGATTTCAACAGCTGAGTTCTCAAGCAAACTCGCTCGTAACCGTGTTGTTAATTTATCCATGCAGGCTCACCTCTTCAAGCGTGCGCAGACCATTTTGTTGTTTGACCGCTTCTAATACGTGCATATACATTTGTCTAGTTGCTGCTTGTCTTGCTTTTTCGGTAAACATTTTCGTACTGCCAATTAAAACGAGCAGTTCCCTTGCTCTAGATAGAGCGACATTCAAACGGCGATAGTCTTTGGCAAAACCAATATCATCCTGTTTGTTATCGTGATTACGTACCATGCTTAACAATATGACATCCATTTCCATCCCTTGAAAGCGGTCGACGGTCCCAGTTCGAATCGTCAAGTGGTCCAAGCGTAGCTCCTGATGAATTAGGCGGTCAATTCGTTTGACTTGTTCCCCATAGAAACTAATAACACCAATGCTTTTCTTCTCATCTTGCTTCATTCTTCCAGCTTGCTTCGCCTCTGCCGTCGCTTGGTCGAGTTCCTTTAACAACTCCTCAATTCTTTTCAATTCAGCCGAGTTAAAGAGGCTTTTTCCACCTTTCATTCTTTCTTCGAAAAAGGCGGGCTCGTTCGGGATATCGAGCCATAATAAATGATTGTCTCGGTGAATGAGTGACGATTCTAGCAAGTGATCCCGCTGTGAATCGGAATCTGGCAAACCGCATTGGAGTCGTTCGTTTTCCTGCTCATAAAATGGCGAAATAGTTGACATAATGTTTTCGTGCATCCGGTACTGAATAGCAAGCATTGTTTTATTGCTTTTCGGCAAGTTTTTAAACAACCTTTCAAATAACGATTCTTTTAACAGATTTTTTAATTCCACTTTCCCTTCAAAGTCATCACTTTCGTCCGCCATTTCTTGCAAAGTCTCTTCTAGCGTATCGTTTCCCAAAAAAGGTGGTAGCTGGTGATGGTCCCCGACTAAGATGACTTTTTTCCCTTTTAGCATTGGCAAAAGAAGCTCTGGAGGGGTCGCTTTTGATACTTCATCAATAATTACGACATCAAAGACAGGGAAGCTATCCATAAAGTCCTTCCGTGCAGATGCCACACATGTTGTTCCAATAACGTTAGCATGCTTGACGTAAAGTTTGCGAATTTCATCTAGATCGTGGTCATTTGCTTCTTCAAGCAAGGAAAGCCATTGTCCTTGAATGGACTGAAAAAGAGGAAGCCTTTGTTTTTCCTGTTTTAGTGACTCCCGTGTAAAAGTAAAACTCGCCACTTGCTTTAAGACTTCTTCATGCTCTTTTTCCGGTTCGTTCTCAAGAATTTCATAAGAAGGAATTAGCTCTTCGTCCTTCTCTGCAATCAAGCTATACAACTCTTCTAAACGAGTTTCGATTTGTGCAAGATTCTGCTCCTCTTCTTGAAGTTGCAACGTTACTTCCTCACTTTGTTGACGATTTGTATCAACCCGTTCTTTTACTTGCTCATACTGGTTTTTCTTGTTCTGAAGCTCTACTGCCTTCGCTTCATTTTGTCGAAGCAGTTCATGAGCATTCGGAATCGGTTCTGCATCCTCCATCATTTCTTTCAATCTATTTTGAAGTGGTTGAAGTTCTGCGTTCTGCTCATCCACCTTCTGCTGCCACTTTTGATAGGACCTTTTGTTTTCTTCCTGTATACTCTGAAGGTGATTGAGCATTTCTTGCTTTAGTTGCCTGAAGGCTTCCTGTGCCATGTTTTTATACGTATCAAATGGCTTTAGCCGTACAGCCTTTTTCCGCACAAAGTGCCTCCTGCTATACAATCCTTCAAGAGCTGCCAAAAGCATTTGTGGATAGATATTTGTGTTACCTTTTAATCTGCTTCTAAGTTCATCTAAAAAATGATCGATTTCCACCGCTGTATAAACAACTGAGCGATTTAGAGCACGCTGCTGAACTTGGTCAAACGAAATGCGCTGCCCTTTTAATAGTTGTTCTATATAGGAAACCGCACCATTTAGTTTGTCATTGTATTCTTTTAATTTTTCGAGCTGTTTGATTTCTGCCCGAATCTCTCTTAGTTCTTCCAAAAGCTCCTGAACTTTTACCGGCCGTTCCAGGTTTTGTTCAAGTAAGATCCATTTTAAACCGTCAACTTGTTTGACGTCCGTTATTTTTGTGATTAACGCATCCAACATTACCGTTTCCTCGGCCCAAGTTTTGCATTCAGCTTTAGCTTTTTCGAAGATTTGCATTTTTTCAGCAACGTTATTTTCAAGATCATGACAGGCGATACTGTGCTGTAGTTGTTGTATTTCTGTTTGGATGGCATCGTACTTTTTTTGAATAGCGTCACTGTTTGGCTCATCACGAAGAAAAATACCATCCTTTTTTATTTCTTCGTCCAACAAACGGAGAGAATGCTCGACCTCCAGCACACGCTGCTGAGCTGACTGCTGCTCATGCTCGGCCGTTTGCACGTTCTTTCTATGCTCTTTGATACTAGTCTCAATTTCACTAACTTGTTCTTTCGCTCTCTTTTTTGCTTCAATCTCCGCTTCCAAACGAGCAAGCTCTGGCTCTAGCTCCTCTAGCTTCCGTTCATTTTCCGTCCATTCTGCTTCAAATTCCGTTTCACGTTTTTGTCGTGCTTCAAATTGTGTGGAAACTTCTTTTAATGTATGGTCTTTCCAATACTGTCCTACATTTTCTTCAATGAACTTTTTGCCTTCTTCTTCAATGCTTTCCGTCCGTCCCACTCGAAGAATGCGAATATCTTTATTTTCCAACAATCGACCAAGAGCATTGTCAACCGCCAAGTTGGACTGCGACGCGACTAGTGTGCGCAGCCCTGCTCGTGCATTTTGCAGGCAGATTTCAGATATAACCGTTGTTTTCCCGGTTCCAGGCGGTCCTTGAATGACGTACAAGTCTTCCGCAGACATAGCGCCTGTGACCGCTTCCCTCTGAAACTCATTTAATCGATTATGAAACTGAAGTGGTGGTAGCTTTTTTAGAGGCCGAACCGGTGGCTTATTTTCAAATAAAAGTTGCTCCAGCTCTGGATTTGCAGCTAAGCCATTTTCTAAGTTCTTAAATCCTTGCCGCAGTCTTTTCACCTGGCTTAACGTTGCAAAATTACTGAAAACCACTTCTTTTTGCTTCAGGTCAATCTGATTCTTTCTAGCCCGTTCTTCCATATTTTTGTTCAGTTCTACTTCCACCTTACGAGCAGAACGATTCGCTTTTATTACTTTTCCAACATCCTGGTCTAGTCCTTTTAATTTAACGCTCAAATCTTTGAGTGATTTCCATTGCTTATCATCTAATTCACAGCCAGTAATGGTCATCCGGGTAAAATCACCATTGAATGTAAGACCCGAATACTTACAGTCCATATCTGGGATATCCGCCGAACGTTCCTGAATTTTCAGGTAACCTTCCCAACTTGCAATACGTTTTTTTACGTACGTAGAACTTTCCTGCGCAACGGGCATTCCGTGAATCAAGCTTAGTAATTCAAACGAGATCGTACTCCCCCGCTGAACATTCAAATCAAATGTTAAGTCGACTGACCGGCGCCAGTTTGTATGCACAGAGGCACGCGCCGTTTTCGTCGTTACATTCGTTACAATAAAACGGTCCTTCTCAACGACACAATGCAGTATGACCACAAGCCCATCGTACATATCGGCCATCCGTACATTTGCCTCATTATCTACGTAAAAAGCTACTGAAAGAGGGCGATCCTCCGTCTGCGGATATTTTTCTATATATATACGAAACGATTTCTCCAACGAAAAAAACGAACGCTCCTCGATCCCGAGCACTCGCATCTTATCCTTCGCTTTATTCGTTATAGTAATCGGACAACGATATGTCTTTATAAGTGTATTCATGCGTCCACCTACTTGCATTATTCAACACCAAAAATGTTTAATAGTTTTCGTCCAAAACTGAATTATAGCATATTGAACGACAGCTGCTCATTAAGATTGAGTTTTTTAGTAGAATTATATGTATGTAATTTTTGCAAGTTTGAAATGAATAATGAGCTTTATCAATTTAGTAGGCTTTAATTATGTTTATCAGGAGTCTCTACAGTCTTAACACGCCTTTTCCTGTTTGTTTGAGCATGGGTTTGGGCTTCATCCCCCCTTATGATGAACTTTTTCTCCTTGGTTGAGCGTGGGTTTGGGCTTCATCTCTCTTATGATGAACTTTTTCTCTTTGTTTGAGCATGGATTTGGGCTTCATCCCCCTTATGATGAACTTTTTCTCCATTTTCCAAGTTTTCTGACACTCTCAATCTCAAAAAAGTCCTCCGACACTGTTACAATGCCGAAGGACCTCAATCTTCTTACCTATACTCGTATTATTGACCGCACCCCACCTTAAGAAACCAGCCCTACTTTTTGCTCAATGCTTAATATAGGCTGGCTAGGAGCTATATTAAATCTTGGTTGATAATCAAATAGTTCTATGAGCAGCTGTTCTTCAATTTGTTCTTTAGTTGCTGTCAAAGTAAATCTACAGCACATGAATTATCACCTCTAACAATTATTATAACCAAGTATAATATCCCATAACAGAACGTATATTCTTTTAGACCAGTGCTCTAGCTTCCTTAATCCAATTATCCCCATTAGAATTTGTGAACAAACAACTACTCTCTCATGTTTGTTCACCTCTAACCCTATATTGTCTACTCCGGGAGCCACAGGAGTCTCTTATTATTAATTCATCCTTTAAAATAATCTTGCTATTTTGTACTTCTTCCCCATTTATTAATTTTAATAATAAATCCATTGCTATTCTACCGATTTCATATTTAGGTTGATTAACTGTTGTTATTCTAGGTTCACATACAGATGACATATAGACATTATCGAAACTAACAACTGCTATATCTTCCGGAACGTTTAATTCACTATCTTTAATAGCCCTAATTGCCCCCATAGCCATTTCATCATTAAAAATAAACACTGCTGTAGGTCTATCTTCCAAAGCTAGTAATTTTGACATTTGATCATATCCAGATTCAAAACAAAAATTACCTTCTTGAATATATAGTTTAACGATATCTAAACCATTATTAATCATCGCTTCTTGATACCCCTTCAATCGATCTCTACTAAGAATGACATTAATCGGACCAGTGATATGTGCAATTTTAGTATGTCCTAGTCTAATTAAGTGTTCTGTCACTTTTCTAGCACAGCTAATATTATCAATAGAAACAGTTGGTACAGTTAATCCTTCTATATATTCACACGCAAGAACCAACGGATATTTTTTTGAAAGGTCTTCTAATGTCTTTTTATCAAGTCTGGCTGTTAACATTACCATTCCATCTACTTGTCTTTGAGGTAACAAATTCACAAACTTTTTTTCAGTATCTATTTTATTTTCTGTATTTCCTAAAATTACTAGGTAATCATTCTTTATTGCTATATGCTCAATTCCCCTTAGGACTTCGGCAAAAAAAGCACTGGTTACATCCGGGACAACTACTAGTATTGTTTTTGTTTTATTTGTTTTAAATTGTCTAGCAATTATATGTGGTTGATAATTTAGTTCCTTAATTACATCCAAAACTCTTTGCCGTTTATCTATACTTACGCTATTAGGTTTGCTAATAACTCTTGAAACCGTTGCAGTAGATACATTAGCTAGTTTCGCAACATCACTCATTTTCATATAATCACCTTTTTATTTGAATTTCTTTATAAAAATGATTAGTTTTTGATTTGAAATGATTTTAATACTATTATCAACCTCTATTCTAGAGGCATATAAGAAATAGATAGGGTAAAGTTTTTTTAAAGACCAATTTACAATCTCACCGTTTTACCTTTTCCCCTCTCGTAATCATTACATAACTTCATCCTGGTATTAAATTAACTTGCCAGCTCAGTAAGAGGACCAAATTGCGTAATCGCTTTCAACTATCTTTTAATATTTTTGATTACAATCGAATAGAATAATAATAATAAGCCAGTATTTACCAATTCGCACTATGTAATACTAGCTTATTAGTAATATCTTTATAGAACCAAAGACCGCTACCTTAAAGTTTTACTCTGATACCATGCTGTTATATGCCATAAAAGTCAGATAACCTTCCATTCTATTTCATTTCTTCCACCTTACTATGACGTAAAAATCAAACTGTTTTTTGAATAGTCCTTTCATCATTATAAAAATCTGGTCTTTCTTTAAGAGAGATTGGCTCTTTAGCACCCGTTTCTTGCGCTTTTAAGCAGGCATCAGCAGTAACTGCCGCAATATAACCATCCCAAGATGAAGGTCCCTCTGGTTCTCCATTTTTAATAACAGAATCCATGAAGTCTTGTATTTCTATGTCATATGCTTCTACAAAGCGATCCTTCCAGTTCGTTAAAATTCCTGTGCTTAATTTAGAATCTTTCCGAGTAATAACACTTGGAAATTCAGGAAGCTTAGCAATACCATCTTCACCAATAATTTCACATTGAATGTCATAACCGTATTTACAATTTACAAAAACCTCAATATTCATGACAATTCCACTATTACTTTCAATTATGAAAATTTGGGGATCTTGTAACTTTGAATGCGCAGCCTTGGTTTTTTTAGGGAAAAGAACTTGCACTGTTTTATAATCATCACCCACTAACCAATGTAACGCATCGATTTCATGGATTAATGTACCTACTACGGCCGTTTCATTTGTATAACTTTCATCTACAGCAACATTACGGTGTGCAGCATAAATCATTAATGGTTCCCCAATTTCATTAGTATCAATTACTTGCTTTAATTGAACATAACCACTGTCGTAACGTCGCATAAACCCAATTTGAACTAATCTCTTTTCGTGTTTCATTTCTGCATTAACGATTCTCATACAACCTTCCGCTGTTGTTGCCAATGGCTTTTCACAAAAAACATATTTTCCCGCTTCTACGGCAGCAAGCACCGTTTCTTCATGTGCTGCTTCTGAACTTGTCACAAGAACAACATCGACATTTTCATCAGCAATTAACGCTTTATCGTCTGAATAGACAACGGCATCTAATCGATATTGTTCAACTGTCTTTTTGGCTGACTCTTCGAAGTAGTCTGTTACTGCAACGATTTTTCCTCCCGATAGTTTATTAGTAATTCGATTAATATGCTCTTTCCCTATTGTACCTGTTCCTACTACACCAAATCCTAATGTCATAATCAAATTCCTCCTCTAAATATTAATATGAACTCTTAACTAGACTGATTAGTTAAGAGCTATTAGGCGCTTTCAAAATACTTAAAACTAAATACTATCAACAATTAACCACCCTTTATAACTACGGAACATTAATTCCTCTAAAATAAGTTTAAAGTTAACCGAACCATCACCAGGTACAGTAAACACTCCAGTCAGTACACCTTCTCTGAAATCCAGTTGCCCTGACTGCACTTTAGACAAAACTGATTTCCGAACATCTATTAAATGACATACTTAATACGATCATAATGATTTCGAAGTTGTTCTAACGGGTTATAGTTTCCATATTCTGAATGACCTTTATCAAATAAGAGGTGAACCAAATTTGAGTCTGTTGTTTCCATTAGGCGGTCAATTTCCTCCTTTTGCTCCACATCACCAGCTTTATTTAATCCTTGAACCATACTATTCCATTCTACATCTGAAAGTTGAACGACTTTTTTATCATCTAAGCGCCGATTATCCCAATGCATTGAGTCGCCCATTTCTCAGATAATGACGTGCTTACAACCCATTTTCTCTAAAAAATCAACCCATTGAGAAAACTTTTCTAATTCCTTCTCTCTTAATTCAGGATCAGAAAATATAACCCCAACAAATTTACTTGCTAAGGTTAATTGATACTTTTTTAAAATTTCTTTCAGTTCCTCTATCTCGGACGGAAATTTTCTTCCCAATTCTGTAGCCACATACCCAAGTGAGTTCATCTCTGACAAGACTTGTTCTAAGGAAAAATTATCTCCTAATTCTGGCATATCTCATTAATCCAACTAAGAGCAGCAATGCCAATTTTAAATTCATAATTTAATGATTGAGTCACAATCCTTCATCTCCAATTATTACATTAATTCTATTCATGATTTCTGTGATGAAATTTACTTAATTACAATAGGTATATAGGTTTCAAGGTTAACATACCCCTTTCTGCCTATATACCCTTATTCACTATCTATTTAGTTGTAAGACTCTTTAAGAAATCTAACGTCTCTTGAGCATTTTCTTGTGTAATTTGCTGTGCACCGGTATCAATTCTCTTTTCAACTTCTTCACCTTTAATAGCTTGAATAGCCATCTCTACACCCTTATACCCCATATCATAAGGGTTCTGTGCAACGGTCCCTGCTAATTCACCGGCAATAACAGATTCAATATTCTCTACCATCCCGTCTAATCCTACAACTGGAATATCTACCCCTTGGTTTTGCACCCCTCTTAATGCCCCCATCGCCATATCATCACTACTGACGAAAACACCTTTTAAATTTGGATTGCTTTGTAAAATATTTTCCATTACACTCATCGCTTTGCTTCGATCACTATCAGCTGGTTGTTCGGAGGCAACAATCACTCCAGCAGCTTCTAACGCCTCTTTTGCACCACCAAGTCTGTCATCATGAGCCCTTGATCCAAGGTGGCCACCAATTAAAGCAACTTCATCTCCTTCTTGTAGCATGGAAGCTAGTAATTCCCCACCTTGCTTTCCTGCTATATAGTTATCCGTCCCAATAAAAGTAACCTTGTCTTCCCAATCAACATCTTGGTTAATCAAAATAACAGGAATATCGTCTTCTTTATATCGTTCAAATGTTGAAATTACAGTATCTGGTTGAGTTGCTGAAACAACTAATGCATCTGTTCCTTGTGTTTGAACGTCTTGCAGCATATCAACTTGTAACATAATTTCTGCCTCAGATGACGGACCTAGGATCGTACCATTAACACCGAAATCTTCAAATGCTTGTCGTGCCCCAGCTTGAACAAATTCCCAATATTCACTAGTTAACGACTGTAGAACAACAGCAACCTTTAGTTCCTCATCTGAACCTGCTTCTAATGCGTCCTCGTTTCCAGATGGTTCAACAGTTTCTTCTGTGTTAGAAGATTCGGTTCCACCACAAGCTACGAGAATCAACATCAACATCAATACCATTGGTACAACAAATAACTTTTTCATTTCGTTCCTCCTACAATTTAATTTATTTTAATTAGAAAAAGCATGAGAATAACTAGTAATTAACTGAACATTCTGATTTATAGAGTTGTAACTAACCCTAAAAAAATTGAACGAACATCGTAGAAATTACTGCACCCTCCGCTATCTCTAAAATGGAAACAATTTAATTCTTTCTAGGTCGCTGTCTTAACACATCAACATATACTGCTGCAATAATAACAACCCCTATAAAAGCTAACTGCAAATCAGCAGCTACACCTAACAAGTTCAATCCATTACGTAAGACCGCAATGATTAAAGCTCCAATCAGCGTTCCCCATACAGTACCTACACCACCAAATAGGCTAGCACCGCCAATAATTACTGCTGCTATAGCATCTAATTCATATCCTAACCCAGCTAATGGGAAAGCGGAATTCACTCGTCCAACTAAAACAAGTCCTGCTAACCCCGCCATCAATCCACTTATTGAATAAACTATTATCAAAATACGATCGACATTAATTCCTGAAAGACGTGCCGCTTCTTTATTTCCACCGATAGCGTAGATATATCGTCCAGTCATAGTGTGATTTAGGAACATATGAAGTCCAACAGCAACGATTATCACAAGAACAAAACTAAATGGGATAACATTTGCAACTTTCCCACTTCCAAAATACTGAATCAAAAATGGAAAACCTGCAATTGGAGCTGCACCAGTTATAATTAAAGCTAATGCACGTGCAACATTCATAGTACCTAACGTTGAAATAAATGGATGCGGTAATCTAAGTTTTGTTAATAGAAGGCCGTTAATTAAACCAAATCCTGCACCAACCGCTAAACAAACTAAAATACCAATAATCGGATTGGCACCCATATTTACAACAACAAGTCCCATCATCATAACTGAAAAACCTAAAATCGCTCCTATAGATAAATCAATACCAGCTGTTAAAATCGGCAATAAAACACCTAAAGCTAGTAATGCATTAATTGATGCTTGATTTGCTATATTCATAAAATTATTGATAGTTAAGAATCTATCTGTAAGCAATGATAAAATGATTATTAATAACAATAATCCAAATAAAGCCCCGAATTTACTTAGTATTGCTTTTGCGTCAACCCCTTTTTTCTTTTCATTTTTCTTTTCTACTACTGTTTGTGCCACGTTACATCCCTCCTGTAGCTGCCTTCATAATTAGTTCTTGACTTGCTTCTTCTCTCAATAAATCTGCAGTTATTTTCCCTTCACTCATAACTAGTACTCTGTCACATATTCCTAAAATTTCAGGCAGTTCAGATGAAATAATAATGACTACCGCTCCATCACTAACAAGAGAGTTAATTAAACGATAAACCTCAACTTTCGCACCTACATCTATACCACGGGTAGGCTCGTCAAAAATAAATACCCTAGCTTTTGTTGCTAACCATTTTGCAATTACAACTTTTTGCTGATTACCCCCACTTAATTTCCTAGCATGTTTTTCAATATTTCCTGGACGAATTTGGAGTTCACGAGTGTAATCTTCAGTACTTTGCTTTATCTTTTCCCAATGTATAAAGGGCCCTCGTTTATATTTCTTAAGGCTGGCAATTGACATGTTGTTTTTAATTGAATCATCTAATATTAAACCTTCTGTTTTTCGATTTTCTGTTATGAATGCCAAGCCTGCTCTAATTGCATCCTTTGGTGATTTAATTAGAGTTTCTTTTCCAAAAACATGAATTTTCCCTGTTTCAATAGGATCTACACCGAAAATACTGCGAGCTAGCTCTGTTCTTCCAGCCCCTACTAAACCAGATATACCTAAGATTTGGCCCTGATAAGCTGTAAAATTTAATTCCTCCTCAGATCCTTTTAATCGCAAATTTTCAATCCTTAATCCTTCTTCTCCCAATTTAAATTCACCTTTTGGAAACTTATCCTCCAATTTTCTACCAACCATCAGTTCAACCATTTTATCTGTACTAGTTTCTTTAACATTTAAGGTGTCAATCGTATTTCCATCTCTTAGAATCGTTATCCTATCGCCAATTCGTTTTAATTCTTCTAACCGATGCGAAATGTATACAATTGCAATTCCTTGACTTCTCAACTCCATAATTGTTTTTAATAGCTGTTCTGACTCAGAAGCACTTAAACTTGATGTTGGCTCATCCATAATAATTAATTTGGTATCAACCGTAAATGCTTTAGCAATTTCAACTAACTGTTGTTGGCCAACCCCCAATGAACTCACTAACACTTCTGGTGAGAAATCTTGCCCTAATCTCTTTAAATACGTAGCTGCTCTTTCTATCATTTCTCTCTTATTTAAAAGAGAAAACTTTCCATTCTTCTTTATTTCTCTTCCAAGAAATATATTCTCATATACAGGCAACTCAGGTATTAAATTTAGTTCTTGATATATGGTTGCAATTCCAAGGTTCATGGCGTCTGAGGGGCCCTGTATATTTACTTTTTGCCCCTCCCAATACATGTCACCCTCATCCTTGCTGTATGAACCAGTCATAATTTTAATCATTGTTGATTTACCGGCACCGTTCTCCCCTAGTAATACATGAACTTCTCCAGCTTTAACATCCAAATCAATATTTTTCAATACAGGAATTCCAGAAAAACCTTTACAAACATTTTCAAGTCTGAGTAATTCTGTCACCACTGACCCTCCTTCCAAAAATTCATAGCCTCTTAATGTTTGACTATTAACTTAGTTGGAATTTATTTAAATATTATTTAAATAAATTCCTGAAAGCTAAATAACCTAACAAAGGTAGCGCTTTCAACATTAAGTAAATGCAATAATCAGATTTCCCCCATTTGAATAGTCAGATTTATAACTAATTCTTTTTTTAGGATTAGAGACACATCTTATTCTCCACACGATGTATCTCTACCTAATATAGCCGCCTATGTCATTCTTATTTAGCTAGTTTTCAAATTACTAGCAGAGTCACGAATAATTAATTCTGGTGAAAGGACAATTCGTTGTTTAATCTTTTTTGGATCGTTTATTTCTTCTATTAATAATTCAATTACTTTCTTTCCCATTTCATTAATCGGTTGAGCGATGGTTGTTAGTTGTGGATAACACATTGTTGCAAGAATCGTATTATCAAAACCGACAACCGAAAGTTCTCCAGGGATATCTAGTCCAAGTTCACGGCCAGCTTGCATTACTCCAATTGCTAACGATTCTGTAGAAGCAAATATTGCTGTTGCCGATTGCGACAATTCAAGTAATTTTCGAGTTGATTTTTTGGCGTCATCAAAAGTTACATTATTAAAAGATACTAATTCTTCATTGTACTCTATCCCAGCTTCTTCAAGAGATTGTTTGTATCCATCAAACCTAGCTCGAACAGCCGGAAAGTTAATATCCTCGGTGATCATCGCGATATTTTTATGTCCAAGATTAACCAAGTAAGAGGTAGCTTGGAAAGCTCCTAAGAAATCATCTACAGTCACTGTATCCACTCGTAGCGATGGTACATCCCTAGCAAGTAGAGCAACTGGTATCTCATTACTTAATAATTCCTTTAATGCTGCAATGTTTTTTAAACCTGTTGCAACAATAATCCCATCAATGTATTTTTGCTTTAGCATAGAAACATATTCTAATTCTTTTTCAGAATCGTTGTCCGTACTACAAATTATTAAGCTATATCCAAACTTTCTACCGTGGTCTTCAATACTTCTGGCAACTTCAGCCATAAACGTGTCGGCAATGTTTGGTATTAACAAACCAATTGTTTGCATACGCTTTTTTACCGATGCCGCAACACTAGGTTGATAATTTAGCTTCAGCATAGTAGCTTCTACCTTTTTTCTTGTTTTTGCACTAATGCTACCCGTTTTATTTAGAACTTTTGAAACCGTTGAGATTGCAACACCCGCTTCTTTTGCAACATCGTAGATTGTTGGTTGTTTCATGTTCTTACCCTCCTTTCACTTTAGAACCTATACATTAGTTTAAACCATTTTTATGTAGGTTAAAAGAGGAGGATTAGAAGAGCTTTCCTAGGTTTAGATACCCCGTAACTTCCACTCGAATCAAACAAGATACCCCAAAATTAAACCACAGTGATTAACATAATTAAAGAAAGGGTTTTCCCTCAAAAAGTTTAGATCCTTATATCTTTATTTCGTTCAAAATAGCATATTCAACACACTACTTTTGTCAAACTATCTAAAATAATTGCTGTTTATAATTTACCTTTAATATCAGAGCATTAAATCTCAAGTTCACCCTCTGAAATTTTCATAGGTTGACTAGTTTGAACAAATTTGATACAAGCCAAGGCAATAGAGAGAGCATTACGAGCATGTATCCATACTAATCCCATCATCTGTATAACTAATCATGGTTGTTGAATACTTTGTATAGTTATCATTCCAGTTAAACCAATCACCTCACCTCTTGCTTCATAACCATAAACCACTTTGAAATTTAACCTGCAAAGGAACATCCGCTTTACTAGTTACCAATATTACCTGCTCTACCTCTTCTAACGTGACAATCATTGGTCTTTACCAAGAAACCTCTTTCTTTTCTTAAGTGGCAACGATTACAAGTTTCGCTTGCGAACAGGATGGTGATGCAATGGCAACCGTATCAACAGATGAGGCTTGAAACATTTCTTCCGCATCTCTGTATATGCTTTCGTTGCCTCCTCAGTTGAGTTGCACACCTCAGTTGAGTTGCACACCTCTCGGCATCTCCTGGCACTAGATCAGCAATCGCAACAAGTTTAGTGTAAATATCTTACGAACAATAGAAAAACCATGAAACCATCCCATACGACCTGCACCAACTAGACCAAATCTTACTCCTTCCTCCCTATTTAATGTTAACCACCTGATAACAACGCTTTCATTTTAAGGTAAGTAAAGGAAAGCTCTTTCCTTAATTGAAAGTCTATAACGATATTTCATTACTGTCAATATAAATTTTATATTTTTTGAACTCTCAAAATATATATTCTATTGAATTAAACGTTAAATACGTTGATATAACAGAGGTTTATCTAAATCCAACACCTATATAAAATTATATTTTCTTTCGTTCAAAATCACGAATAGAGAAAACCCTTTCCTTTATTTGAAATCGACATTCAAAAAAAACTAGATTGTACTTACCATTTATATTAATGAATAGAGAAAATCGCCCATTATATATACAATTGAAGGTTCAGCAGTGTTTCTTTATATCTAATAGTCTTTTACGTGAACTATTTTTGTTTCACAAATGAACTTTTAATTTCTTATATCTTATGAAGTTTCATTTGCCTTCCAATGCGTTTCAATTTCTTCAAGTGTTTTCCCTTTTGTTTCCGGAACCAGCTTCCATACAAATAAAAACGCTAGAATACATACTAAGCCATAAAAGCTATAAGTCATGCCACTACTAATTTCCAATAAGGTAGGAAATGTTGAGGACACAATTAAATTAGAAACCCAACAAGAAACGACGGTCAAGGCCATCACCTGACCTCTTATTCTATTAGGGAAAATCTCAGAAGCAAGTACCCACATGAGCGGTCCCCAGGATAGATTGTAAAAAGCTGCATATAATAAAATGAATAGCAACGCACTTACTCCCATTGCATCTGCAAATGATAAAGCAGCTACTCCGAACATACCAACAGTCATGCCTACAGACCCTAAAAGTAGTAAGCGCTTCCTTCCCCACTTATCAACTACCGTAAGAGCTAGAAAGACAAACAACAGATTAACCGCTCCTAAAAGAACCGTTTGTAGCATTGCGGTATCTGTACTCACTCCCATATCAGCAAAAATACGAGGGGCATAATACAAAATGACATTTATCCCAACAAACTGTTGAAAAGCTGCTAATAAAATCCCTACAATTACTACTAACTTCCCATACGAAAACAAGTGTCCTTTCGGAGTGTCCATAGTTCGTTTTACTTCTACATAAATTTCTTTTGCTATTTTCTGCGAACCATTTATTTTCGTTAAGATATTTAAAGCCTCTTCACCTCTATTTTTCGAAAATAAATAACGGGGCGTTTCAGGCACTAAAAAGAGCAAGAAAAAGAATAAGAGTGCTGGAATCGCTTCAGAAGCAAACATATATCTCCAGCCAAGATCATGAATCCAGCTAGCACTTTGCCCAGCAGCAATTCGCCAGTTTACAAAATAGACAAATAACGTACCAAAAATAATTGCTAAATTATTTAATGTTACTAGTCTCCCTCTAATGTTTGCAGGAGATGTTTCACTTATATATAACGGTCCTAAACCAGAAGCTAAACCAACACCTATGCCCCCTAGAATTCGATAGATGTTAAACATAACGAACAGGCCAACTGTCGGCTCATCTTTTGTAAAGAATAGGAATTCTGGATACGCTGAAAGCAATGCCGAAATAAAAAACAGTCCAGCGGCAACCATCAGCGAATTCCTACGGCCGATCCGATTCGAAAGAATTCCACTCACTATCCCACCGATAATACATCCAATTAAAGCACTAGAAACGGTCAACCCATGAAATAACGTACTTAACCCAAGCCCGTCGATAAAATAGACTTGTAATGACTGTTCAGCACCAGATATGACGGCTGTATCATATCCAAACAAAAGTCCGCCCAACGCAGCAATCACTGTTAAATAAATGATATATTTAATATTTTGTTTCACTTCTTATGAACTCCCTTATAAGTTAGCACCACACCACAAGATGGTCCGTTTGCTCAATATACTCCCACCCGTACCAATTCTCTACTAAATATCTAGAAAAACAACGGATCTAATTGCTATCAAACCTGCACCCAAATCGGAATATAAACATGGAAGGCAGCAAGAATATTCAAGGTTAACCCTAGCAGCATCAAAAAGCTGTATACAAGCAGATCTTTTCTATATTGTTTGTTCCGAATCAATCGAGGCACATCCCGAGAAGCAAGCAGTACGAAAAGGATCAAAATTATGTTTAGCTTCATTTATTAAAACTCCTCCTCTTCCCAAATCAGAGATTTGTTCGTTAAACCTGTACGGGCCACTGTTATATCGGTTGTGATCGTCACTTTCAAACTTGGAAATATTTGATCCCACCGTTCTCCAGAAAACTTGTTCTTCCACTCTTTCGGATAGGCTCGCTCCACTGCCAAACCAAATCCGAAAATGTCTGATTTGAATTCTTTTTGCACTTTATCGAGTGCCAATTGGATTCTTTTTTCGACATTATCCTCCCATTTCTTTTCAACAAATTGAATCACTTTAGGATCACTTAAATCCATTTTTGAGCTATTCTCAAAAAGATCGCCTTCAGCCCTTACTTTAACTTCTATTTCCAACTCGTCCTGCATAAGGATCGGGATGATTTTTGACTCTGCCTTCAATATTTGTCCACTTATCTTTCCATTTCCTTTATCCTCCGGGATGGTTACCGTGACCTCATCTTCTTTCATTTCATTGCGAAGCCAAAGTACTCCTCTCGTCTCCTTATCATTTATCCAACCTATTAATTGATCCTTGTTGAATACCGCTGCCCCTTTGACGGAAAGGTTAGTTTCCTCTTTTGCGGGAGATTGCTGATCTAGTGATGGTGAGTCTTCTTCACTTTTTACATTCGAGGACACTATTTCTATTTTAGAAGCAACGGGATCCACACCGTCTGACACAAGCATATTGACAAAATCTTTCAGATTAGTCTTTAATCCAATTTGCATTTCCTCTTCCTTTCTCATGACTTCAGCCGGTATTCTTTCGAGTTTAGGAATAAATTTTAAAATCTTCAAAGCTTCTCCATTCGTGAACATAATATAATTGTTCATTCGGGCTTCTCGATGTCTTGTAAAAAAATCGAGTGCCGGTGAGACGCTGTCACGGGCCAATTTTTCACCAATAATAATAATACGGTTATGGGAAAAGTAGACTTTCCGCGGTAGTTTCTCTTGGATCTTTCGATAAGCGTCTAAAATCGTTTCCCCCTTTTCTGAAACAACCCATACCGCTTCAGCCCCTGAGCCTTGTTCGCCGCCACCTTCTGCAGGACCTAACATTCGTGGAATAGCCACTTGGAGTGATACACGGATTTTGCCATCCCCCATCATGTCAACTCCGGTCGCGGTCACAAATGCCAAGTCATTGACCTCTGTCTGGCTCCAGCAACCGGAGATAAACGACATTATCAGAAGAATCGAAACAAAAAAAAATCGCCTTCTCATCTAAATTATCCTTCCGTGGAAAATTCTACTTGCTGCCATTCGGCCGGCGAGAGCGAAAAGAATTATTCATTCGTTTCGAATTTTTTTTAGCGGTCTCTTCTGGGCGTACCATCATGTTCGACCAAGGCATCCGTACAAGGACGTCCTTAAGATCACCAAAATGCATAGGGGACATCGGTGACAAATAAGGTATGCTGAACGACCGAAGACGACACATATGACTTATTATAATCAAGAGGCCTAATAATATTCCGTATAACCCTAGCATACCTGCTAGAATCATCATGGGAAAACGTAGCATACGGATCGAGATTGCCTGACTGTAGCTTGGAATAATAAAAGATGAGATACCGGTCATAGCCACAACAATAACCATCGGCGCAGAAACAAGACCGGCCTGAACAGCGGCCTGACCAACCACCAAGGCTCCGACTATACTCACAGCCTGTCCGACCGGCTTAGGTAGACGCACCCCAGCTTCTCGCAATCCTTCAAATGAAATTTCCATCAGCAATGCTTCAATAATAGCAGGAAAGGGAACTGCTTCACGGGAGGCTGCCATACTGAACAAAAGGGTAGTGGGAACCATTTCTTGATGAAATGTTAACAAGGCAATATAGAGCGATGGTAATAACAAGGCAATCAACAAAAATGTAAAGCGGATCCAGCGTAGCGCAGTCGAAATCAAATAACGCTCATAATAATCTTCACTCGACATAAGCATTCCATAAAAGGTAACCGGAACAATCAGAGCAAACGGGGTATTATCGATGATAATCCCTACTTTTCCTTCTAGTAAATTTCCGGTGACTTTATCCGGTCGTTCCGTATACTGAACTTGAGGAAAGATTGAATAAGGATTGTCTTCAATTAACTCTTCAATATATCCACTTTCCAGAATTGCATCGATGTCAATCCGGCCAATTCTTTCGCGGACTTCCGCTACCATGGATTCATCCGCTATACCATCCAAATATGTAATAACGAGATCAGTTTTCGATAACCTCCCTACCTTCATCGCTTCCATTTTAAGCTGGTGAGTTTTCAATCTCCTGCGAATAAGACTGGTATTAGTCCGCAAGTTTTCCGTAAATCCATCCCTAGGGCCACGGATTACGGACTCTGTCGCCGGTTCTTCTACTGAGCGGGACTCCCATTCTTTTGCACTGATGAATAAGGCTTGTCCTACGCCGTCAATTATCAAAGCCGTGTCACCGCCTAACACATGGTCTATCACCTCTTGAAATTCTCTCCCCTCACTTAACTGTGCAGCGGACACCACTTGATTTCGCAGAAAATTCTCCAGATCTTCAAAGCAAAGTATTGATTGCGACAAGGGATTCTTTCCGTATTCAAGCAAAGGTTTTATGACATCGTCGTCAATCAATTTCATATTGACGAGCCCATCTAAAAAAACAATTATTCCTTTTTGAAGATCCCCGAATTGAAAATCTCTATACACAATATCAGAAGAGCGATCAAAGATCGTTTTCAATTGTTCTACATTCTGTGAAAGATTTGTGCTAAGTATGTCACTTTTCAAAGGTTCCCTATTTGTTAGCGATGATTGAACTAGAGAATTCATGTACTTTCGTTTGAAAGTTACTAAACTTTTCATTCTACCTGGTATCCATTTTGTCATTCCGCCTACCCCTTTCAGTAAAGCTTTTAAATTCTTCACCACATATGTCCACGGTTCCTATTTGGATCGAGAGAACCTACCACCTTTATGTAATTATTAAACATCTTTTTTTTTATATGAGAAAACTAACCCATAGATAAGGTATCCTACTAACATAATAACGTTTATGATCATGTAGAAAGCTCCCATAAAAGCCATCAGAATTTCCAATATGGTGAAAGTATAATAATTTATATTAACCAAAAGTTTTAACACAACCTCATTTATGTAGTAATAAATACACCATCCGATGAAAGAGATTAGCATAACAGCAAAACACACATTACGAAAAGTATTCATATTTTGTCCTCCAAAGATGTAACTGCGCGTTAGATAAGCAACTTAATTTGTATTGATAAATAAGTGTTACTGCTATCTATTCTCACACTTTCTTTATCTATATATCATTTTCAAAATGGAGAATAAAATACCCACTGTACCTTGCCTTTCAAGAAAGGCTTTTAAAGAAATGAGCTATATTTCTCAATTTAACTTTTGGGTTAAAAAAGATGATAAACGATAATAATACCTATGTACATTAATTGGATGATTTGATTTAGAGAGAGAGGAATGTTCTATTATGATAATCAAGTTACACAGGCTAATTTTCCCTTTATTCCTTGGTAAACAAAGGAAATTATGAAATGAACCAGGAGAAAATAGGTCTAAAACAACTTTTTCTTGTAATGTTAATTTTTGAAATTGGAACTACTATCATTCATGCCTTAGGAGGAGAAGCAAAACAGGATGCTTGGCTTGCCTCGGTAGTCGGCACATTATTTGGATTTATGTTAGTATTAGTTTTCACTAAATTATCTGGGGATTATCCAGGTAATTCATTGATTCAAATCATTCAAACTATTTTAGGTAGGTTTTTTGGATATCCATTATGTATCACTTATATTATTTATTTTATATCCCAAGCTGCAAGGGTTAGTCGAGATTTCGCTGAACTTATGATTTCTACAATTTTATATGGAACCCCTACTATGATTATCATTTCAAGCTTTGTAGCCGTCATTATTTATACTCTCCGCGGTGGTATTGAAGTGTTTGGACGGATGGCAGAAATGGTGGTTCCCGTTATTCTGATAATATTATTTTCCACATGGGCTGTCATTTATGCTTCAGGGGTTATCGATCTGAAACATCTTACACCTGTACTTGGTACAGGAATAAAAAACGTATTAAATACATCATTTCCTACTCTTACCATCTTGCCGTATGGGGAATTGATCGTGTTCACCATGCTTTGGCCAGCGTTAAAAGATAATAGAAGAGTTAAGACAGTGGGTATGGTTGTTGTTTTGACTGGAGGAGTTTTATTAACTCTTAATATAATAGGTTTGATATCTGTTCTCGGGCCTCAATTGTACGGTAGGATCAATGTCCCTCTATTAGCGACAGCACGGATGGCTTCCGTAGCAGATTTTCTCGAGCGGATCGATGCGGTGGTAATCCTAATCATGGTAGTAGGAGGTTTTTTTAAAGTAGGTGCATACATATATGGGGCTGCTGTTGGAACCGCTCATTTATTTAAGTTACAGAGCTACCATTCCGTTCTTATTCCGCTTGGTACAATTGTTACCTCTCTTGGATTTATCCAGGCAAGGAATCTAGTGGAACACGATGCCATAGGATTAAAGTTTCTCATGACTTATGTACATCTTCCTTTACAGATTGTGATACCCTGTTTGTTACTGGTTATTTCCTATTTTCATAAAAGGGTAAAGCCCTTAGTGAAATTCAAAAATGACAACAAGTGTACTGGGGTTGAAAAATCTCATAATGTCGAATAGACTCAGTCAACAAATTGCATGTAACAGAAGGCCTAATGCGTTAAATAAGTCTTCAATCTCTTTTAAATGTATGATGGTGTCTTTTTCTATAGCCTTGCTTAGGCTTGAGTAATACAATATAAACAGCTTTGTATTTGCTAAGTTCCTTCTCTTTCTTTTGTAAGAGGAGTTTTCTCATTTTAAATTAAGTAAAAAAATAAATTGTACATAGATCTGATATTCTAAACACTTCAACCATGTGCTTGCTAAAATAGGAGTTCCACGTTTTTGATAAACAGTTCAATTTGCCTAACGAACCAAGTATAAAGGGTTTTCCTGGGTAGTATCATAAAAGGAATCTGGCAACTGAAAAGCAGTGGAATTCTATTAAATAGATGGTTATATTTAGTGAAAGGGAGCGACGTGTGGGTAAATTTTTGGGTAGAAAATAAGGTTTTTGAAAACGTCACTGTGGCGTTGAATCGTTAATTTAATGCTTTTGGACTCACCGAAACTCCTGATGTAGCTTCTAATGTACTACAAATTCAACGAGGGAAGTCATCGCTTTTTTCATGTAACCAACACAAAGTTTGATAAGCTCCTTAGCACCGGTTTTACTTTACCGTTGGACAAACTGAGTTCTCTGGCTAATTGTTGTAAGACTTGCTGCGATAAATACCTCATCAATTCTGTAACAAATCATTGAAGTTCTTTCTCTACAAGATCTATCATAAAAACGCTATCCTTTCATCGTGGGCTGTTGAAAGGATAGCGTTTTTAAAATTTTCACACAACTAATATGCTTAGGTTGATGACCATGGGGATACCCTTTTTACAAAAGGTATAAAACTTTACGTCAATTATTATGGTACAATTGGCGTTCTTTTATTCTTCTATTAACCTCCTTTTTAATTAATAGAAGAAACTCTTGATCTACTCCAGCTTCAATAGCTTTTATATAAACTTCTACTAATAATTCATTTTTTAGCTGGTTCATCATACCACCCTGATTTATCTAATTTCCCTCTCAGACATATTATCTATACTTGTAATTACTTCATATAATTAACTGTGTTCACTTATATAATCGGCTAAATACTTGACCTAAATGTGCCAACACATAGATTCTTGGTATATTAGTCAAAACGAAGCTTTAAACATTAAATCACCTTTTCTTAAAGCACCTAATCATTTTTCGCATTGAAAATACACCATTCTACAGTCCGTTTAATGAATTTACCAGTAATTTTTTTGTCATTTGAATGTCAGCTCGTTCATTTTGCATAATCCCTAGCGCCCCTCTTCACAGGCAGTTCCACATAAGGTGTCTATATAAAGGCTATATTAAGGTACAGGCCGCCTTAGATCCCTTGCTTTACTTTGTAAACATGAAAAGTTAGGTTTTTCCATTGGATAGGATTCAATATTCAAGAATGAATTCAGTTCTTAGAGACTTCAAACGCTTTTTTTATTACTAATTTCATGAATTGTTTCATCGATAAAATTCTTTGCTATTTTTGCATACTTGTATGGATTAGCAATTTCAGGATTTTGCTCTGCTTCAACAATTAACCATCCTTTATAACCACGGAACATTAACTCCTCTAAAATAGGTTTGAAATTAATGGAACCATCACCAGGTACAGTAAATACTCCAGCAAGTACACCTTCTCTAAAATCTAGTTCCCCTAACTGCACTTTAGACAATACCGATGTACGAACATCTTTTAAATGAACATACTTAATACGATTATAATGATTTTGAAGTTGTTCTAACGGGTTATATTTTCCATATTCAGAGTGACCTGTATCAAATAAGAGATGAACCAAATTTGAGTCTGTTGTTTCCATTAATCGGTCAATATCTTCCTTTTGCTCCACAACAGTAGCTCCATGAGGATGAAAAACAAGTTCTAATCCACGCTCTTGGCACATCTCACCGGCTTTGTTTAACCCTTGAACCATACTATTCCACTCTACATCTGAAAGTGGCACGACCTTCTTATCATCTAAGCGACGCCTATCCCAATGCATTGAACCGCCCATTTCACAGATAATGACGTGCTTACAACCCATCTCTGCTAAAAAATCAACCCATTTACAAAAACTTTCTAATTCTTTTTCTCTTAATTCAGGGTCAGAAAATATAACCCCAACAAATTTACTTGCTAATGTTAATTGATACTTGTTTAATATTGCTTTAAGCTCGTTTTTCTCTGTTGGAAATTTTCTTCCCAATTCAGTAGCTACATATCCAAGTGAGTTCATCTCTGATAATACTTGTTCTAGGGAATAGTTATCTCCTAATGCTGGCATATCATCATTAATCCAGCTAAGAGCAGCAATACCAATTTTAAATTCATGATTTAGTGATTGAGTCACAATTCTTCCCCCTCTAATTAGATTGGTTCTATTAATGATAGTTGCAATGAAATTTAATTAGTTAACTACATAGGTATATAGGTTTCAAGTTTAATAACATTCCATACATCTACATACCTATCTGCTATTTATTTATTTATTTATTTATTTGAATGACTCTTTTGTGTAATTGGCTGTACACCGGTATCGATTCTCTCTTCAACTAGATCAATTCTTACTTCCTCCTCTTTACGTTAACTCATTTAAAACAACAACGAGAAAGCGCTTTTCTTGAGCAGGGTTCACATTGTTGTCTCTATTTTGTCAATAATAAAATTATGTTTTTATGAACTTTCACATAAACTATTTTTGGTTTACAAATGAATTTTTTTATTACTTATATCATATGAAGTTTCGTCTACCTTCCAATGCGTTTCAATTTCTTCAAGTGTTTTCCCTTTTGTTTCCGGAACCAGCTTCCATACAAATAAAAACGCTAGAATACATACTAAGCCATAAAAGCTATAAGTCATGCCACTACTAATTTCCAATAAGGTAGGAAATGTTGAGGACACAATTAAATTAGAAACCCAACAAGAAACGACTGTCAGGGCCATCACCTGACCTCTTATTCTATTAGGGAAAATCTCTGAAGCAAGTACCCACATGAGCGGTCCCCAGGATAGATTGTAAAAAGCTGCATATAATAAAATGAATAGCAACGCACTTACTCCCATTGCATCTGCAAATGATAAAGCAGCAACTCCGAACATACCAACAGTCATACCTACAGACCCTAAAAGTAGTAAGCGCTTCCTTCCCCACTTATCAACTACTGTAAGAGCTAGAAAAACAAACAACAGATTAACTGCTCCTAAAAGAACCGTTTGTAGCATTGCGGTATCTGTACTCGCTCCCATATCAGCAAAAATACGAGGGGCATAATACAAAATGACATTTATCCCAACAAACTGTTGAAAAGCCGCTAATAAAATTCCTACAATTACTACTAACTTCCCATACGAAAACAAGTGTCCTTTCGGAGTGTCCATAGTTCGTTTTACTTCTTCATAAATTTCTTTTGCTATTTTCTGCGAACCATTTATTTTCGTTAAGATATTTAAAGCCTCTTCATCTCTATTTTTCGAAATTAAATAACGAGGCGTTTCAGGCACTAAAAAGAGCAAGAAAAAGAATAAGAGTGCTGGAATCGCTTCAGAAGCAAACATATATCTCCAGCCAAGATCATGGATCCAGCTAGCACTTTGCCCAGCAGCAATTCGCCAGTTTACAAAATAGACAAATAACGTACCAAAAATAATCGCTAAATTATTTAATGTTACTAGTCTCCCCCTAATGTTTGCAGGGGATGTTTCACTTATATATAACGGTCCTAAACCAGAAGCTAAACCAACACCTATCCCCCCTAGAATTCGATAGATGTTAAACATAACGAACAAGCCAACTGTCGGCTCATCTTTTGTAAAGAATAGGAATTCTGGATACGCTGAAAGCAATGCCGAAATAAAAAACAGTCCAGCGGCAACCATCAGCGAATTCCTACGGCCGATCCGATTCGAAAGAATTCCACTCACTATCCCACCGATAATACATCCAATTAAAGCACTAGAAACGGTCAACCCATGAAATAACGTACTTAACCCAAGCCCGTCGATGAAATAGACTTGTAATGACTGTTCAGCACCAGATATGACGGCTGTATCATATCCAAACAAAAGTCCGCCTAGTGCCGCAATGACCGTCAAATAAATAATATACTTCATATTTTGTTTCACAATACCTCACTCCTTTTTTGCTACAGTAATCGGTCTCGTTGTACATTATATACATTAGGAGGCTTAATTACGGTTCGATTGAAGTCCTTACCCTCAACGCTATTAGAGTAACATCGAGGTAAGGAACGCACTCTTTAATGCTTTGTCGCAAGCGCTTTTAAAACTTTTAAAAGTGGTAATTGATTCTAGACCTCTACTGAAGCAACTTCCCATTCTTTTAATTGTTTCAAAGACTTTTTATAGTGATTGACAATCTCACATAAATAATCGCCATGTTTCATTGGTGTAAATGGATTAGGCCCTTCCACCATCATTTCCATAATAATCGGTCCATCGTAGCCGATTTCATCTAACACATTTACTTGGGCTTTTAGATTCGAGTGACCATCACCAATTCCTTGTCTGTTCGAATCAGCGATATGGTAAACCCCCAACAGACCTCCCGCATCCTTTAATGCCTGAATAGGACAAGCTTCCTCAATATTCATATGATACGCATCTAATAGAACTTTAAGGTTATCGCTTTCAACTTCTTTAATTAAGTTTAACGCCTCTTTACCTGTTACAATTTGGTGGTTTTCGTAACGATTTAATACTTCAAATACAACTTCTATACCATGTTCTTCCGCTTTCTTTAGTACCTCCTTCGTACTAAGGACAAGTAATTCCCAATCTTTCGTTAGATCGCCACATCCATGAGTCTTGCCAACATCGCCATGCAAACAAATTCGTGTCGCACCAAGTTGATCTGCCCAACTTACTAGATCCAAGAAATATTGAACGGCACTAGAACGAACTTGCTCATTTGCACTTGAAATATCAACATTATCAGGAGTAATTGACAATACTTTCAAATTATATTTTTTTAATATTTCTGCTAATTTTTCAGGATTTTGTGTCAAATCCCCTTGGACTTCGACTCCATCAACACCAATCTCCTTGGCAAGCTTGCACTTTTCTTCAAATTCAATATCCCCAAACGTCCATAAACAAAGGCCATACTCTCTGATCATTTATTTTCCCCTCCATTATAATTAGTAGATATCTTTTAAATTATTTAACTAGTACTAGATTATCAATTTTAATGGGACTGTTCGTTTTTACAGATTCAATACTTGCTAATGCAATTTTCAACGCCCATCTAGCATCCTCAGCCGTCGCTTCTGCTGGTTTATTTTGAATGATGCAATCTGCAAAGCTTCTTAATTCCTCTACATAAGCATCAAACAATAAATCTTGATCATAGCTAGATGTATCATAGCTTACACCATTACGATTGTATCTAGTCATACTTGATTCACGTAGTCCACCCATAGTCAGCATACCTTCAGATCCAAACACTTCTGCTCGAACGTCATAACCGTAAACAGCTTGGAAGTTTGCATCTGCCGTTGCAATGGCACCGTTATCAAATTTGACTGTTACAGAAGCTGTATCTAATAATCCACTTTCTTTTAAGTCTGGTCGAATCAATGCATCTGCAACCGCATATACTTCAACTGGTTTGGCACCTGGGTTCAAATACATAAGAGCATCAAAATCGTGAATTAAAGTTTCTAAGAAAATCGTCCATTCAGGGATTGATTCAGCTCCATTTAACTTTGGATCTTTTGTCGTAGATTTCATTAATTGTGGAGTTCCAATGTTCCCAGCTTTGATCTCCTTATGAGCTGCTTTAAAGCCTTTTTCAAACCTACGATTAAAACCAACTTGTACTAATACATTACTTTCCTCTGCCGCTTGAACAACCTCATCCGCCTCTTCTAAAGTAACAGCCATAGGCTTCTCACAAAATACTGCCTTACCTTGCTTAATCGCAGCAAGTACATTGCTTGCATGTGTACGAGCTGGTGAAACAATAACAACCGCTTGAATTTCTGGATCTTGAATTAAATCCATTGGGCTTGTATAAGCCTTCGCATCGACACCTAAACGTTCAATTAGTTTTTCAGCCGAACCTGGAACAGGATCTGCAACCGCATACAAATTCGCTTGAGGTAATCGCTGAGCAATCGTTTCCCCATGAAAAGCCCCCATTCTTCCAGCACCTATTAAACCAATATTTACTTTATTCATAACTATACCTCCATAAAATAATATACACCATTCATTTTTAGGAAAGCTCTTTCCTTATTTCTGATATTAACCTATCTATTTTCATTAGTCAAACTTTTTTTGGATTTTTCCATTTAAAGATCCGTAGTTTTTATAGGTTAATTCTCATCTGCAACACGTGATATTACAAGAAACTCTTACAAAACAATGATAAAACTGCACTTATAATTCATTCCTTTCTTATGAAATGCAGTCACCCCTAAGGGAAGTTCTTTCCTTTTTTTCTACTTTCCACTTTGATTCTTCCTATTTTTGAGGTTCTTTCATTTATATAATCTTTGTTTACAGTGGATTGATATGATAATTGGAGAAGAAATAAAAGAAATAAGACCTCGGCAAATACCGAAGTCTTAAAGTCCAAATTGGTTTTAGGATTTTCATAGTTTTTCAGGGGGAATATCTATGAAAAAATAGTGGGTTTTGAAACCTGTATTTTTTGAATAATCTTCTAATTGTTCTTTAAACCATCCTATACATTTCTATTGCTACTCAAATATTTAATCCTTCTTTAATGGATTTCAGCGTTAGCTCATTTGACCATTCTGGTCGATCAGGATAAGCAAAGACTGAATTTGTTACAATTCCATCAAATTTCATTTCTCTTAGCTTGCGATATAATGCATCAAAGTTTACTTCCCCTTCACCAGGATTTAGGTGCTGGTGAATGGTTACTTTTGCATCAGGTGGATTCACAATATAACGTAATCCAAATGCGGCTTTATGATTAAGCGTGTCGGCAATGAGAACGTGATCCAATAAATCTCCTGCTTCTTCTAAGTGTTTCTCTACATCACCAATGCCATCATCATAGAAGAACGCATGGGCAACTGAATATACTAACTTAATCCAGTCTTTATCGAGTGCACGAATCATTCGAATCGCTTCTGTATTCAACTCAATGAAATCATTCGGGTGCGATTGTAAATTCAGTCTAATGCCTTCTTTTTCAAAAAGTGGCATTAATTCGTACATTGATTTCACAAAAGCCGCTTCACTTTCAACCGGACGGCTTATGTCACCGGCAAATTCACTGTTCATTAAATCGACACCTAATTCAGAAGTGATTTCAATACAACGCTTCCAATTTCGTACGGCCGCTTGACGTTCTTCCTCATTTGGAGAAGACCATTGTTGAACAGGAAGGACCGAAGAGATCTTCACCCCAGCATCTGAGCAATATTTTTTAAGATCTTTGATCAGCTGCTTATCTACCTTTGGATATTCATAAAACCAAATAAAATCTTTACGCGGTGATAATTCTACATATTCATACCCTAACCTGGCAACGGCATCGATCGTCTCTTTTAAATTGGTATTATCACGATAATGTGACGGATCATAAGCTAAACGCATTATTAAAATTCTCCTTTCATTTGTGGAAAAAGTATTCCCACTGTAAAAAAATTTTTATCTATGAACTCCAACCTGTTAGATGAAAACTCTAGAAAACCATTCTTCCCTAGACGTCATTCATCTTCTAGTGAGTTGTTTTACTCGGATTTCTCGTCATTTCTAATTCGCCTTTTTATCAGCCATATCTGTTGTTGCTAGTTCAATTTTTTTTTCAGCGAGCCATACCTCTTCAATTTCTTCAAGTGATTTATTTTTTGTTTCTGGAACAAATTTCAATACAAAGAAAAAGGCGAAAGCACTAATAAGTCCGTAAATAAGAAACGTTCCTGTACCCAAAACTTCATTTAGTGGAGGAAATGTAGATGAAGCTGTTAAATTCGCTCCCCACACTAATGTAACAGCAATCGCAACGGCTTGGCCTCTAATCTTAGTAGGGAACAACTCTGATATTACAACCCAGGCAACAGGTCCCCAAGTCATTTGAAATAAAGCTACAAATGCTAATATAAATATCAGTGTACTAATTCCTTCGATGTTCAAAAAGAATGTTGTCGCTACTGCAATTAAACTAATTGCACATCCTGCAGAACCCAAAAGCAGTAAGAACTTTCTTCCTTGTCTATCAATGAGCCTTACAGCTATTAATGAAACAATAACACTTATCACTCCAACAAATATCGTTTGAAACATGGATGTTGACGAATCAGCACCAAGGCTTTCAAAGATTCGTGGCGCATAATAAAGAATGATATTTATACCAATAAATTGGCATAAAATAGCCAATGTCATACCTACGATCAAAACTCGCTTTCCATAATAGAAAATGTTTACTTTTTCTGTTGAAGTGTTTAAAGAATGTTTGATTTGTTGCAGAGTTTCGCTAGCTATTTGTTTAGATCCATTTATCTTTTCTAATAGGGTATATGCTTTATCATAGTCCTTTTTAAGGGCCATATATCTAGGTGTTTCCGGAATAAATAAAAGAAGGCCGAAAAATAAGGCAGCTGGGATCAATTCTGAAGCAAACATATATCTCCATCCAATATCATTTATCCAAGCGCTGGTTTGTCCAGAAGCTATGCGCCAGTTGACAACGTATACAATTGTTTGCCCAAAAACAACAGCCATATTATATAAAACGACCAATTTCCCCCTAATATTCGCAGGACTCATTTCACTAATATACATTGGCGCTATGGCTGAAGCTAAACCTACTCCAATACCACCTATGATTCTATAAATGTTAAAGGTAACCAACAATGCAAGGCTAGGTTCACCATAAGTGAAGAATAGTAACTCCGGGTAAGCTGAGCCTAGTGCTGATAGAAAAAATAAAACAGCTGCAATCACGAGTGTATTACGTCGTCCGATCTTGTTGGACAACATTCCAGAAATGATTGCTCCTATAATACATCCGATTAATGCACTAGATACAGTAAAACCATGAACGAACGAACTTAACCCTAAACTGTCCACTAAGTATAGTTGTATGGATTGTTCTGCCCCTGCAATAACCGCTGTATCATAACCGAAAAGAAGTCCACCTAAAGAAGCCACTGCTGCTATAAAAAAAATGTAATATCGCTGGTTATTCATCATAAAGGTGAAGGAAGTTCCTTCTATCCCCCCTTATTTTTTTTCAATGATTCTCTATCTCAACATCAACGATCAATGCTAGTTTCATAAAATAATTTTTTAAAAATTATTTTATACTATATAGAGAAAGGGAAGGGTACATATTTATGCACCCATTTACTATTGTTTTATTTTTCAGCTAATACTATTCGTATTTTCTTCAACAAATAGAATAAAATGAAATGGGGTTTTCCCTCTTTAATTTTTCCCTACAAATTCATCTACATTTTCAGGAGTTACTAAAAGATACGGAATGATCACCGTTTCAACACCTTCGCCGTTTGCTGCTTTAACAGCTACTTGTACTCCAGTAGAACCTTGATCTTTCGCATCTTGGAACACCGTTACGTCCATTTTACCAGCTTGCATATATTCTAACGCATCTGGTGACGCATCAATTCCTGCTACGATAATCTCATCTAATTTGCCTGCCGCTTCAATTGCTAATAAGGCACCAATGGCCATTTCATCATTATTAGCGACAACAGCGTCAATTTGTTTTCCAGATTGAAGCCAGTTTTCCATTAGGTTCATGCCTTGATTACGAGACCATTCCCCTGTTCCTTGTAAGACGACTTCCATATCTGGATGTTCCTCAATAATTTCCATATTTCCTTCTGTTCTTTTAATTTGTGCTTCATGTCCTAACATTCCATCCATAATGGCAATGTTTCCTTTTCCATCAAGCAAATTCACTACTTCTTCCATTTGAATCAGTCCAGATTCAATCGAAGATGATCCAACAAAGGCCGTTGCTTTATCAACTCCATTAAATGTCTGGTTGACAACAACAATAGGGATGCCAGCTTCATTTACTTTCGCGACGATATCAGGAGCTGCAACTGTATCTACCGGCATAAAGATGATGGCATCTACACCCCGAGAAATAAAGTTCTCAACTTGGTTCATTTGTCTTGAACTATCTTCTTGTGCATCAGAATAAACAAATTCAAAGTCTGGGTGATTTGCTGCTTCTTCATTCATTGCGTCATAGATAAATGTACGGAATGTATCACTTACACTAGAAAGGGAAACCCCTATTACTTTTTTGTCTCCACTAGAGCCGTCTGTTGCACCCGTTGATGCCCCTTCTCCTCCTCCACCGCAAGCAGCGAGTGTGAACATTAAGACTAAGCTAAGAATCATTGAGAACATTTTTTTCTTTGTCATCATAATCCCCCTAATATTTTTTCATTGCATGTAGAAACTGAAACTTTTCTTTTTCTCCCCCCTTTCAGAGAATCAAAAGTATGCGTTTTTAAATATTAAAGAGGAAACATCAGACTACTAATGCTTATAGAGTTTTTTTAATAAAGCTTCAAAGTCCCAGACAACTTTGGGGGGTACTTTGAAATCAATAGTAGAGTATGAAACCTACTATTGATTTCAATTTTCCTTAATAACACGTTAGAATTGTCAATGAAAAAGGAAAGTTATTATACTGAAAGACTCTCTTCCACTTCTTTAAAATCTACCCAAGTTGCACCATTTGCTGCTGAGCGTACACAATTCTCAACCCAGCGAACGCCATCCAATCCAGCATTAATATCAGGGTAAACAAGGTTACGTAATGTTTCTTCGTCTCCGCGATTTTTTGCATCAATCGCAATCGCAAACTTCAAGTAAATATTAGCCCATGATTCAGAAAGCCCTTCTGAATGTAAAGCCCCTAAACGCTCATCGGCCATGCAGCTTTCATCTAAATAAGACATACCACGAACCAAAATTTGTGAAGGTTGTCCCTGAACTTCATATCGTAACTCATTCGGATTGCTATCCCACCACTCTAAACTCGCTTTCGATCCAACAATACGGATTCTATGGCCATCCATACATCCCGCATTGATAGCAGATGTCCACATAGTTCCGACAGCGCCATTTTCATAATGCATTAGGACATGTGCGTTATCCTCTAACGGGGAACGGCTAGGTATGAAGCTTTGACGGTCACATAATAACTTTTTAATTTTCATGTGAGGCATCACTAGCTGTGACATGTAAAAAGTGTGTGTAGATAGATCGCCTAGTACAAAGCTTGGCCCTGCAATTTTTGGATCAACACGCCATTTTTGCGCATCACTAAATTTATCTGCCTCATCATTTGCACTAAATCCATGAGTATACTGTAGATCAACAACACGAACTTCCCCAATTTCTCCTTTTTCAATCATCGCTCTCATCTGAAGTAGCATTTGATTACCAGAGAAACCATATGTTACGCCAACAATTTTTCGTTTTTCTTCTGCAAGTTCTTTAATTTCTAGAACTTCTTTACTTGTAAAGAATAGCGGCTTTTCACAAATAACGTGAAGATCTGCTTCTAATGCTGCTTTACAAATTTCATAGTGCGTTCCATTCGGTGTTGCAATGGAAATTACTTCAATTCCATCTTCGCGTTTTGCTTCCTCTGCAAACATTGTTTTGTAATCAGGGTACAAGCGGTTTTCGTCTACGCCTAGTTTAATTCCAAAGTCTTTCCCTCTTTCAGCATCGATATCAAAAGCACCAGCTACGAGTTGAAAAGCTGTGTTATCTCTTAATGCCCCAGTACGATGTTTGTAACCAACCTGTCCGTGTCTTCCTCCACCAACCATAGCCCAGCGAAGTGGTCTTGCGATTCTTTTCTCACCATTTAACATAGTAAAATCCCCTCTCATCTCAGAATATATTTATAACTGAAGTTAATCTTACAATTTGATAATGCCTTAAACCCCTGCGGTTACAGGATTAAACACTGAGTTAATTTTCTTGAAATCTCTTGGCAAAGATTCTTTAAGAACATCCATAGACTTTTTCACGCCTGTGAGTGGATCCATTGTTAAATCTTCCATTTCAAGAACAATCGGTCCCTCATAGCCCATCATCTTCACAACTGTAAAGAATTCCTTCCAATAACCAACATCATGTCCATGTCCTAGTGCTACGTAATTCCAAGAACGAGTTGCAAAGTCTTCCATTGGCTTAATATCAATTAATCCGTGTACATCATTAACTCCTCTCTCAATTCGAACATCTTTAGCATGAACATGGTGCATGGCACTTCCTAATGCTCTTGCTGCAGCAATTGGATCTCCACCCATCCAGAATAAGTGACTTGGATCGAAATTCATCCCAACCATTTCTCCGACTTCATTTCTTAACTTGAACAACGTTTCTGGATTGTGGACTAGATTGAAGCCAAGGTTTTCAATCGCAATTTTTTCTACACCCAGTTCCTTTGCAACCTTTACAGCTTTTTCCCAGTATGGGAATGCTACTTCATTCCATTGCCATTTTAATTGTTCAAAATGAGGAGGCAAAATTGGATGTGTAATCCAGTTTGGAATGGTGTCATTTGGTCCAGCACTTGGACATCCAGACATCATAACAACAGTTTTTACCCCTAATAGTCCAGCTAGCTTAAACGTCTTTTCAACGACTTCTGCGTGCTTTTTCCCTTGTTCTGTTGATTCAAGCTGATTTCCTGAGCAATTTAAAGCCGCAATTTCAATCCCTCTGCTTTGAATAGCATCTAAGAATTGTTTACGCGCTTCTGCACTTTCTAATAAACCGTCTAAATCAAGATGTGGAGCTTTTGACCAGTTTCCACAACCTAACTCTAAAGTTTCAATACCTAATTCCTGACAAGTGTCTAGCATTTTTTCAAATGGCATATAGCCTAAAATATCTGTAACTAAGCCTGTTTTCATCATGAGATTCTTCCTCCAATTCAATATAGATTAAAGCAATGAAATCGTTATCAATACTCACTATTTTTTCGAAACACTTTTCAGTCGACTTGTGGGAGAGAAACCTAGTAGCTCTAAGAAAATCCCCTCCTTTTAGCTTCAGTAACCTGCTTTTAGTTGTAAACCACTGAAAACGATTTCTTAAGTTGATTATAGGAAAATGTAGATTCTTTGTATTTCTAATATCAAGACTACTCTTTGTCTTTTAAGGACATAGTTGAAATTACGGCATTAAAAAAGAAGGATGTGCCAAAGGACAAAAACAAACCTTTGGCACACCCTTAAAGGAATTATTGATTTGATCAATCTTATGAAAGTATTGATATTACTAGGTTTACTCTTTGAAGACGATTTAGAAATCAGCCCAAGCGCTCCTCTTTTTCCATCTTATAAGAGCGCTAATACAAATATGGATGTTTTTAAATTTATGTTAAGTCACGAAAACGTCCTGGTGATTTCCCCATAATAGAAGTAAATACACTTGTAAAATAATGAACCGTTGAGAAGCCGCTTTCTTCTGCCACATCCTTAATGGGAAGATCCGTTGCTTTCAGTAACGTAGCAGCTCTTTGTATCCTTTCATTTTGAACAAACTCAGAGAAACTAACACCTAATTCAGAGACAAATATTCTAGACAGATGTCTCCCCGAAACATGAAAATGATCTGCTACATCGATTAATTTTAAAGGATTAGATAGATTATCTCGAATATGTAATTTCACTTCATATAGAAGTAAAGAATTGGGATTAGGCAGAGCCTCTTGAATTTTATTTTGTGGAAATGGCGCGAACACTTCTAATAATGACTGGATTAATGAACTAGCTAAGCTAGTAATGGTTTCCTTAAACAAAACACAGTCCGTTTTTGCAGCCTGTTGAAGCAACGACTTCCAGAGCAATACAGCAATGGTCTCTTCGTTTACATGCAACATGACTTTTGAACTTTGCTTTGCTTCTTCGATAATCTTGACCCACTCTTCACTTGATTCTGACTCAACTAGTTCAAACGCAACATATAAAATAAAAAGCCCTTCTTCACTTTCTATTTGGTGCAAAACATCTGGTCTTGATAGAAACATGGTATTAGCATAAAGAGAATACTTTTTACCTTGTTCTTCTACATAATAACCTTCACCCTCAAGCACATAACAGATCTCAAAGAAAGAATGTTTATGAAATATATTATTATAATGCTTTGGCATCGCACCCCAGTAATGAATACGAAAACATGCACCGTTGTGATTTAATAGGTGAACATATTCATTCATAGGGGTGATTCCCGACACAGTATTTAGTAATGTCAAAAAAAGCCCTCCTTGATCTTTCTCTCTATGGTAAGGTTAATCTTCTTGATAAGTTGTTGTTTTTTGGCTTATATAAAGTGATCGAAAAAGACCTGGTGAACTCCCCATTGCCGAAGTAAAAACCCGAGTAAAGTAATGAACATTAGGAAAACCCGTTTGCTCTGCGATTTCTTTTATAGAAATTTCTGTTTCTTTAAGTAAGATGGCAGCTCTTCGGATTCTCTGATTTCGAACATAATCAGAAAAACTCACACCTAATTCTGATATAAAAAGCCGAGACAAGTGACGACTGGATAAATTCAAATAATTAGCTAAGTCGGCTAGTTTTATGGAATGTGATAAATTATCCTTAATAAATAATACCGCTTGATGCAAAAGTGGTGAACCTCGTTTACTCGGATTCCTCTGATCTTCTTTACCTGAATGAGGGACGAACGCTTGAAGCAATGAAAGGATAAGGGACGAAGCTATACTCCTTAGAATTCCTACAGCAAAAGCATGTTCCATCCTTGTTGCTTTTATCATCAGAGACTTCCAAAGTAACGCACTTGGGTTGTCATCTTCTACGTTAATTACGACTTCTGAACATTTCATAGCTTTTTCCATTAACTTTATCCATTCCACCCTGGATTCTGACTCTACTAATTCAAACCCAACATAGACAATCGATAATCCACTTTCACTTTTTATCTGGTGTACCACTTCCGGCTTTGAAAGGAAAATCGTATGTTTTTGTAACTTATATGTACATTCATTATCTATATAAGTCCCTTCCCCATCGACAATGTAACACACTTCAAAATAGGAATGTTTATGAAGGTGATTATCATGATGCTTTGGTATAGCACCCCAATAATGAATATGAAAAGTCGCTCCATCCTGATTTAAGCTATGAACATATTTATTTAGTATGATCTTACCGAGGATTAACTGATTGAGATCCAAGGAAAACCCTCCTTTCACCGACCTTTTCGATAAGTACTGGTATCTCTAGCATGAATTATAGCATATAGCACTGGGAGAGCTTAGTAGGATTGGAATAGAGGATGCTGGTTTTATGAACGACTTTTTCTATTTATTTTTTCTTCCTTTGGGCTTTCATCCCTTTTATGAATGGCTTTTCCTCTTTGCTTTTGCTTCCTTTGGGCTTTCATCCCTTTTATGAATGGCTTTTCCTCATCACTTTTACTCTAATACAGCTTTCATCCCCTCTATAATTTAAAAAACACCCAAAATATTCACACTATTATGTATAATAGACTTGTTAGTATTAAAAAAGAAAGGATGTGGACGATTATGCCCTTATAAATCACGCACTGAATCTAATGAATTGCTTATTCTTAGATCCTTAAACAATAGGATGAATTTATCCGACAAAGATAAGCAGTACTACTTCTATCTTGAAAAGGGTTTTGATGGGGAAAAAACATTTGATTTATTAACAGAAAACCTTCAGTGTGAATGCCTCATAGTAAATGATTTGCTACTCAAACAAAACAACACTTTATTCCAAATCGACTCACTGATTATTACTCAAGAATCTGTTTACTTATTTGAAGTTAAAAATTATGAAGGTGATTATTATTACGATTCAGAAGGATTTTACAAGATCTCCAATTCTGAAATAACGAATCCCTTCAATCAACTGATTAGAAGTGAATCTTTATTACGTCGGTTATTTCAAAACCTTGGATTTAACCTACCTATTCATGCGTCCGTCGTTTTCATCAACCCCGAATTCACATTATATCAAACACCTCTCAACATCCCATTTATTTTTCCAACCCAAATGAATAGATATTTAAGTAAACTAAATACGACACCATCAAAGCTAAATGCTAAACACAAGATGCTAGCTGATAAATTAGTTTCCTTGCATATTACAGACTCTCCCTTTAAAATGCTACCAACTTATGATTATGACATACTTCAAAAAGGAATTACTTGTGCCAAGTGCACCTCGTTCTCAGTTGCGATCGAAGGAAGAAAATGTGTTTGTAAAGAATGTTGGCATGAAGAAGTAGTTACTGGCGCCGTACTGCGAAGTGCAAAAGAGTATAAACTTCTATTCCCTAATCGAAGGATTACAACAAACGAAATGTATAATTGGTGTATAGCCATAGACTCCAAAAGGAGAATTAGTAAAATTCTACAGAGAAATTTTAAGAGAGTTGGCGTTCGGCAATGGACTTATTATGAATAAGAAACTCTCATAATAGCGATCTTTTTTGTAGCATAGTTCTATGAAGAACCTTTCCTTCTTTCTTTTGCTGTCTTTATGCCTTCATTACCTCTATGATGATCTTTTCTCTATTCTATTTTTGCATTTGGGTCTTCATCGACTTCTTGATGACCTTTTCCCCTTTCTTTTGTAACATTTATGTTTTCATTACCTCTATGACGTCCTTTTCACCCTTCTTTTACTGCATTTCGGTCTTCATCGACTTCTCCTCTAAAAGCTTTCCCACTTTCTTTTGCTAAATTATAGGTAATGCCAGACACTAATCGAATCAAAGGTGTCTGGCGAGCCTCTAATCTCTTAAACCAATCAACACCCTATGAAAATCACGAAAAACGCATGGATATCATCACGAATCCATGCGCACTGATCTTTACTAACTAATAAATCTTCATCTAATAACTTCGTTTCATCATATTAATGGAAAATAACATTGTGAATGAAATCAGCATGATCAATAGGACCCAAAGCCATGCTAACTGCATATTACCAGATTCCATGGCAAGGTAAATAGCTGTTGGAATCGTTTGTGTTTTTCCAGGAATGTTACCTGCAAACATTAACGTGGCACCAAATTCTCCTAATGCTCGTGCAAAACTTAATATCGTACCAGTCATTATTGCTTTGGAAGCTAGGGGCATCGTAACAAATAAGAAGACCTTTAATTCACTTGCGCCGTCTACCCTTGATGCTTCTTCAATATTTTTATCGATCGTTTCAAACCCTGCTTTCGCTGACTGATACATAAGTGGAAAGGCAACAACCGTAGCTGCTATAACCGCAGCCCACCATGTAAAGATAATTGACTGATTAAACAAAAACTGGATAATGTCACCAATAAATGATTGCCTTCCAAAAATAACAATTAAAAGAAATCCGACAACAGACGGTGGAAGAACTAAAGGTAAAAGCAGCATCGTTTCTACGATTGATTTTCCTTTAAACGTCCTATTTGTCATGACTTTTGCCATAAGTAAACCAAAAACAAAGACGATTATGAGAGAGATAGAGGCAACTTTTATTGAAAGGATGACAGGTGACCAGAACATATCATTCATCATCATTTTCGTAAATTTAGGAAACCATACTCCTCAAAAATTTTCAATGACTTCTCAGATTGTAAGTACTCATAAAAGATCATTGACTCATTACGCTTTTCACTCTCATTTATGACGCCTAGCGGGTAGATTATCGGCTCATGAGTTCCTTCCTCAGCTTCTGTGACAATATTTACCTTCGAAGAAATCAATGCATCGGTAAGATAGACAATTCCTGCATCAACATTACCCGTTTCAACATAGGTTAGCACTTGCCTCACATCTTTAGCAAAGACGATCTTGTTTTCAATCTCATTCCACAAACCTACATTCTCTAGCATTTCTTTCGCATATTTTCCAGCAGGGACTGATTCAGGCGTACCTATCGAAATCGTTTGAGCATGTTCCTTCAAATCATCAAACGATTGAATTTGCTCGTTATCAATTGTTGTAACTAAGACGATTTGGTTACCAACCAAATCGAACCCGACTTCTTCGTTAATAAAACCTTGTTCCACTAGCTCTTCAAATTTATCCTGAGCCGCTGAGAAAAAAATATCTACAGGTGCACCTTGTATAATTTGTTGTTGCAGTGCACCAGAACTTCCAAAATTAAATGTCACGTTAATGTTTGGATACTCTTCTTCAAACGAAACTTTGATATCATTTAACACTTCAGTTAAGCTCGCAGCGGCTGAAACGATGATTTCTACATCTTCCCCTACTGCCTCATTTCGTTCACTACCGCCCTCTTCTTGAGTAGAACAGCCCATAACATTTAATAAAAGTATAAATATAGATAATATCAAAAATGATTTTCTCAAAATTAACCCCTCCTAACCCCAAAAAGATATATCTAATTATAACTAATTATAACTAGATATAATATTAAATTGATAAATTTTATCTCTACTATTGTTCTCTAATGACTCATTTAAAGTTAAAATAAAAGAAAGGGAGGGTACCTCTATGAATAATGAGATCTCTTACACAGTCGAAGAAGTAGCAAATTTATTAAAGGTTTCGAAACTAACGGTGTATGACCTAATTAAAAAGGGAAAAATACCTGCTTTTAAAGTTGGCAGGCAAATGAGAATCAGTTCAGAAGATATAGACTTACTAATACATCGAAAGAACCAAAAGCTAACAACCGATTTATCTGCTTCATCAACTTTCGAAAACCGTAAACAAAAGACAGATTACATAAGAAATATATTAATTAGTGGCCAGGACATGGTGTTAGACATTTTAGGGAAGCATCTTGAAAACAAAGGGAATTACAAAGCTTTACGATCACATGAAGGAAGTTTAAATAGCCTCCTATCAATGTATAAAGGGGAATGTGACATTGTCAGTCTACATATGTTTGATGGTGATACAGGAGAATATAATATCCCTTTTGTAAGAAAGATTTTAATTGGCTTTCCCTATACCGTTATTAACCTTGTTTCTCGCAAAGCTGGATTTATAGTTCCAAAAGGGAATCCTCTAAACCTTTATCATTGGGAGGATTTAAAGAAAGAAAATATTCGCTTAATCAATCGAGAAAAAGGATCAGGGGCAAGAATTTTACTTGAAGAACAATTAAGAATCAACCAAATCTCCTCATCTATTATAAAAGGATATCAAACAGAAGAGACAAGCCATTTAAGTGTAGCCTCCTGCATCTCTTCTGGTCAGGCAGATATAGGAATTGGTATTGAAAAAATTGCAAAAATGGTAGGTCTTGATTTTGTCCCGTTAATTATGGAAAGGTATGACCTTGTTGTGATAAATAATGAACAAAACAAGGACTTAGTGAACTTATTAAAAGAGATTCTTCAATCACATTCCTTCAAAGAAGAAATAAATTCCTTAAGTGATTATGATATATCTAAAACAGGTGAAATAGTATTTGATTCACAGTAAGGTGGGCTCCCCCACCTTACGAATATGAAATGATAATATTCCCTCCATTTGGAATTGTCACCTTTATGAAGGACTTTTCCGATTGGCTTCGGCCTCAAATGGGCCTTCATCCCCCTTTATGAAACACTTTTGCAATTCTTTTTGCTTTCAATTCGCTCTTCATCCCCTCTTTGAAGCACTTTTCCGATGCATTCGCCTCCATTCAGGCCTTAATCCATTAAACGGTTGAATCTTAGCCAAATGGAATAAATCACCAATTAAAAACATTGCGAATGCGTTTCTTGCTATAGCCCTTAAAGGACAGCCGGTGATGGGCTTCCGAGTGGAATCACCATTAAACGTAAACCCCTTAAATACCGAGAAATCATGTCTGAAATACCTCTCGAACACTCCTAATTTTTAAATATCCTTCCCTATTCGCAATACTTTTTCACATACATGAAATTTTTCTGGCAACCAGCATTCCGTGAAGCAAGCTCAGAAGATCAAATGAGATCGTTTTTCTCCACTACACATTCAAGTCAAAGGTAACAATCGTTGCAGTCCTTTTCCATGAACAATGCAGAATGCTATACCGTTACTTGGCCAAACAAGACAAATCATCGTCAAATCGAGCCGGAAATTCGGCAACTTTCAGCTCTATTATTTCTTTTTTTACGTTCATTTTTTAAAAAAACCTAATTTGATTTACCTATAACAACTATGAAAATAGGTAATAGATCAAGATTTACAAAGTATCTATCTGCTTTATCATATTTTTTAAACCATAACTTCAAAAAGTTGGCACAACATTTGCAATATAGTTAGTGTATTCAATTATAAGGGGGAATTTAAATGACTAACGAACAAGTATATGGATTCTTTATTCCAAGTGTAAATCTAATGGGCATTGGGGCTGTTAAGGAAGCAGGTCCTCGAGTGAAAAATTTAGGTTGCAAAAAAGCGTTAATTGTAACTGACGAAGGTTTATTGCAATTGGGTGTTGCCGACGGCGTCGCTAAACTTATTCGTGAAGCTGGAGTGGAAGTAGAAATTTTCTCAGGCGCTGAGCCGAATCCAACAGATTTAAATGTTGAAGAGGGTTTACGCATTTATCAACAAAAGGGATGCGATACGATTGTTTCACTCGGTGGCGGAAGCTCTCACGATTGTGCTAAAGGTATTGGTCTGGTTGCTGCAAATGGTGGGCGAATCCATGATTACGAAGGTGTTGATCAGTCAGCTTCACCGATGCCGCCACTTATTGCTATTAATACAACTTCAGGTACTGCAAGTGAAATGACTCGCTTTTGTATTATTACTGACACAGAGAGAAAAGTAAAGATGGCTATTGTCGATAAACATACGACTCCTACCATTTCGATCAATGATCCCATTTTAACTGTAAAGAAACCCAAGGGATTAACTGCAGCTACTGGAGTCGATGCACTTACTCATGCAATTGAAGCTTATGTTTCTACAAACTCAACACCAATCACCGATGCTTGTGCAATACAAGCGATGAAAATCATTAGCAAGAATCTTCGAGCAGCAGTTGCCAACGGAGAAGATGTAGAGGCCAGAAATCAAATGTCTTATGCACAATTTTTAGCTGGTATGGCATTTAATAATGCATCATTAGGATATGTGCATGCGATCGCACACCAATTTGGCGGGATTTATAACTTACCTCATGGTGTGTGTAATGCTATTCTCTTGCCACACGTTGAACGATATAACTTAATTGCAAAACCAGAACGCTTTGTTGAGATCGCAGTTGCTTTAGGTGAAAATGTAAGCGGTTTATCTACGAGGGAAGCTGCTGAAAAAGCAATTACTGCCATTGAGATTTTAACCAAAGATGTTGGAATTCCTACTGGATTTGCACAACTAGGTGCTAAAGAAGAAGATATTCCGTTACTTGCTGAAAATGCAATGAGAGATGCTTGTGCATTAACGAACCCTCGCAAAGCAACATTGGATGAATTACAAGAAATCATTCGTGCTTCTTTTTAATCAATCGTACTCACTAGGATGGGTCAGCCCATCCTAATTTTCTATAGCTGATGGAGGGAATAACAATGATCTATGCAAATCCAGGAGAAATAAATTCAACAGTTACATTTAAAAAACGGTACGACAATTATATTAACGGTGAGTGGACAGCCCCGGTAAACCAGCAATACTTTGAAAATAAGACTCCAGTTACAGGAAAAGTTTTTTGTGAAGTGGCCCGTTCTTCTGCGGCAGATATTGAACTTGCACTCGATGCAGCTCATGCTGCTAAGGAAAGCTGGGGAAAGACGTCCCCCGCTGAACGATCCAATATTTTAAATAAAATTGCAGATCGTATGGAAGAAAAACTAGAAATGCTAGCAGTTGCCGAAACATGGGAAAATGGAAAAGCCGTTCGTGAAACGATTAATGCAGATATCCCCCTTGCTATTGATCACTTCCGTTATTTTGCAGGAGTTGTTCGAAGTCAAGAAGGAAGCCTTTCGCAAATAGATAACGACACGGTTGCGTATCATTTCCATGAACCACTTGGCGTCGTTGGGCAAATTATTCCTTGGAACTTCCCTATTTTAATGGCAGTCTGGAAACTAGCTCCGGCTTTAGCAGCTGGAAACTGTGTTGTTTTAAAGCCTGCCGAGCAAACTCCGGTTTCGATTTTAGTTCTTATCGAGTTAATCAGTGATCTTCTTCCAAAAGGAGTTGTCAATATTGTCAACGGATTTGGCGTTGAAGCTGGTAAGCCACTTGCCTCTAGTGATCGAATTGCCAAAATCGCGTTTACAGGTGAAACAACGACTGGACGTTTAATAATGCAATATGCTTCAGAGAACATTATTCCTGTCACACTCGAGTTAGGGGGGAAATCTCCGAACATCTTCTTCCCTGATATTATGGAAAAAGACGATGCATTCTTTAATAAAGCGATTGAAGGCTTCGTGATGTTTGCCTTAAACCAAGGTGAAGTGTGTACATGCCCTTCTCGCGCGCTCGTACATGAGTCGATTTATGAGCCTTTTATGGAGCGCGTTCTTCAACGTGTCGAATCCATCAAAACAGGGAATCCTCTTGATACTGATACAATGATGGGGGCTCAAGCCTCCAAAGAGCAACTTGAGAAAATCCTTTCTTATTTAGAAATCGGTAAACAAGAAGGGGCCCAGTGCTTAATTGGTGGTGAGCGAAACGAACTTGGGAACGAATTTGAAAATGGCTACTATATCAAACCAACTGTGTTTAAAGGGGACAATCGTATGCGGATTTTCCAAGAAGAGATTTTCGGACCTGTTGTTGCCGTTACAACCTTTCAAGATGTAGAGGAAGCCCTTGCAATTGCTAATGACTCATTATATGGCCTAGGAGCCGGTGTATGGTCTCGTAACATTAACACAGCGTATCGTTTTGGTAGGAATATTCAAGCGGGGCGTGTCTGGACAAATTGTTACCATGCTTACCCTGCTCATGCAGCATTTGGTGGATACAAACAATCAGGAATCGGCCGTGAAAACCACAAAATGATGCTTAGCCATTACCAGCAAACGAAGAACTTGCTTGTCAGCTACAGCGAGGATTCATTAGGGTTCTTTTAATAGCATAGAGAAACTATCTACTTCTAAAATCGTACCTAACTAAATAAAAAAATGAAAAAGGACATATTTACGTTTGTCCTTTTTCATTTAATAGATAACGTAATTTTCTTACACTAATATTAAGCTTTTTCGAGGCTTCTTTTCGATTACCTAATGTCTCACGTAGCGCCTTAAAAATAAATGCCTTTTCAACGATTCCCTCTAAACTTCTTAGGTTTTCATTTACCTTTTCTAAATCAACCTCATTTTGTTCTTCTAGAAGATGAATCATTTCTGCATTCCACCGTTCTAAATACCTCTCAAATTCGGATTTAGAAAAATCTTTAACAACAGGCTGATGTTCTAGCTCCATCATTTCTTTTTGGACTGGAAGAGTGTGTTTAGACTCCGTTATATTATTTGGCAGGTAATTAGGCGTTATTAGTGTTGTCTCCCCTTCCGCCAAAGCAGCCGCTCTTGTAACAACATTTGACAGTTCTCTAATATTCCCTGGCCAATCATAGTTTTCCATAATGGAAATCGTTTCGCTTGTAAATTCCATTCCGGGATACTGCTCAAGTAACTTATTAATAAAAAGCGGGAGATCTTCTTTTCTTTCTCGTAAAGGAGGGATCTGTAATTTCACAACATCTAGTCGATAGAGTAAGTCTTCTCGAAACAAACGATTACGAACCGCTTCGTATAAGTTCACATGCGATGCGGCAATAATTCTTACATTTGTTTTTAACGTATGTTCACTACCAACTCTCATAAATTCACGTGTTTCTAACACTCTCAACAGTTTCACTTGAATGGCTGGCGAAGCTTCTGCAATTTCATCTAAGAAAAGGGTTCCATTGCTCGCAATTTCAAACAAACCTTTCCTAAGTTGATTCGCTCCACTAAAAGCCCCTTTCTCATGTCCAAATAATTCACTTTCCAATAAGGTTTCAGTTAGTGCTCCACAGTTCAACCCAATAAACGAATGTTTGGAGCGGCTACTCGCTTCGTGAATAAAACGGGCCAATACTTCCTTACCGGTACCTGTCTCCCCTTCAATTAAAATATTGATATTTTTACTCGCAAATTTATAAGCCATCTTCAGCATCGTTTTCATCGATGAAGAGTTACCCGTTACCATTCCAATATTTCGGGCTACTTTATCAATTTCCTCGTCTAGAAAAGTACCTGGAACATGCAATAAATTGTCTACATGACTTTCAAGTTCATCAATATCATCAAATGGTTTTTCAATATAATCGTTCGCCCCATTTTTTATCGCATCAACTGCCGTTTTTACTGTACTATAGCCTGTCATGATAATTACTTTACAAGATGGCTGGTTAGTTTTAATCAGTTGTAATACGTGCAATCCATTTGTATCAGGCATTTTTAAATCAACCATGGCTAAATGAAACTCGGTTTGATCAATATGATCGACCACTTCACGGAGCGTTCTGGCCACACACACTTCATAGCCTTTTTTCGTAAACAAATAACTTAAAAAATTTCCAATTTCAACTTCATCATCTACAATTAGTAATTTCGTTGTCATTTAACCATTCCTTTATTAGGTCATGTTCAAAGAGTTCATTCCTTTGTCTATTCGCACATGAAAAGGAAAATCCGTATCAGTCTATTACATCCTCCTTCTTAGTACCTTTAATAGGTATTAAGAAAATAAACGTACTTCCCTTTCCCTTTTTACTTTTTACTTCGATCGCCCCTCCGTGTTCCTTTGCAATCCCTAAACTGACTGATAATCCTAAACCGGTCCCGTTCATTCTATCCTTTGTCGTATAAAAAGGTCGGAAAATTTCGGTGATTTCTTTCGTGCCAATTCCAATCCCATTATCCTCAACAGACATAAAAACATATTTTTCATTTTCGTTTTCCTTGATTCCTGTTCTAACAATAATCTCTTTTTGTAAATGATCACATTCATCAAGAGCATCTCTAGCATTTAGTAAAAAGTTGATCACTATTTGCTCAACCTGTTGTAAATTGCCTGCAATCATTGGGATCTCTGGATCGAGATCTAGACGTAACGATATACATTGCCTTTCTATTTGATAGCTAATTAAGCTCAACACTTGTTCAACCGCTTTATTTAACGAACATTGTTCAAATTCATATTCATCCTGTCTCGAAAACGTCAATAAATTGCGGATAATATTTTTACTACGAATCCCGCAATTATGAATATCTTTTAATAATTTGCAGGTTGGATCTTCTGGATTAAAATCTCGTAAAAGTAATTGACTATTTCCTATAATAGCTGTTAAAGGACTATTAAGTTCATGGGCCACTCCTGCTGCCATTTCACCAATTGCTGCGAGTTTCCCAGAATGCATTAATTGTGCTTCTGTATACAATTTTTTAGTTACATCTTTTAAATATATAATGACACCGTACATTTCTTTCTTTTCGTTAAAAACTGGATAAGTATAAATATCACAAGTCCGTTCGTTATCTAACCTCGATTGGCGAAAAGCCGTCTTTTTGGTTCGATAACTTTCTGCCAATGGACAATCAATTGGGTCTTGATAGTGAATTACTTCATCCGTCTTTCTTCCATATAATTGTTCTTCGCTAAGCTTGAAAAAAAGTTTCACTGGATCATTAAAACGAATAATTTTATAATCTAAATCAACGAAAACGAGCAAGTCTTGAACAGCACGAAACGTTTCTTCCCACTCTTTTTTCCCATTTAATACCTCATTATATAAGGATGAATTTTCCATACAAACAGCCATTTGATCAGCTAGTTGTTCAAGAAAAGAAAAGTCGTCATTCGGATAATCAATCATCGTTTTACTACCTAAAGCCAATACTCCTATCACTTGGTTCTTTCTGTATAAAGGCAAACATAAGATGGTTTCAATTCCTAATGACTTCATTGTATTCTTCTCAACATCTGATAATTGGCCAAATGTTTCATGAGCATCATTAATCAGAACCTTTTTTTCTGTTGCTGCACGGTAATAAAGTGAGTTTTCATTTGGGAGAACTTCCTCCACTTTCAAGAAAAACGAATCTCTTGGATATACATTTTTTAACACTAGTTGTTCATTTTTGTAGATGGAAAGACTAATTCGATCAAATTTGTAAAGCTTTACAAGCTTATCCATAATGTTTTTCAGCATTTCATCCATCGTCATATCAATCGTAAAACTCTTGGTTACTTCATTAATGATTTCTAGTTTCATATTCTTTTTTTCCAGTTGTTCAATCATTTTCTTTAATTCAGTATAGTAGCTTTTCTTTGATGACTTGACTCCTGTTAACCTCTCAATCAAAAGCTGTTTTTGATTCATTCTACTTCTCTCCTACATCGCTCGTGAGAAAATATCCTTAATATCTTGTGTTGTTATATCACGAGGATTCGTAATCATGCATGCATCTTCAATTGCAGTAAGTGCCATTTCGTTAATACTTTCTTCGTCTGGACCCATCAAATTTAAATCTGAAAAATGTTGTGGTGCCCCTACTTCCTTTACTAACTGCCGAACAACCTCAATACCTTTATATCCTGCTTCAGTAGGCTGTAGCGATCTCGTGTCCACCCCAAGGAACTCCGCAATCTCAACATACCTGTCTGGCTTAGCAATGAGATTAAAATCCATCACATGTGGCAAAAGTATCGAATTGACTTCTCCGTGTGACAAATCGTATCTCCCGCCAACGGCATGTGAAATGGCATGAACAGCACCTAAAATAGCATTGGAAAAAGCTAACCCAGCTTGAAGACTGGCCATTGCCATAGCATCTTTCGCCTCTTCATTCGATCTTGAAGCAACAGACGGCCTTAAAAATTTACCGACTAATTGAATCGCATTCTTTGCCTGTACATCTGTCAGAGATGTAGCCGCTATACTCACATATGCCTCAATCGCATGAGTTAAAACATCCAACCCAGTCGACGCAGTTAAACTCGCATCCTTAGTCGATAAAGTAAGTGGATCAGTAATTGAAATATCAGGAATGAGCGACTTCGAGATGATCGTCATTTTCTTTTTCTTTTCCGAATCGACAATAACTGAAAATTGAGAAACATCAGAACCTGATCCAGCTGTAGTCGAAGCCATGATCATAGGTGGCAATGGCGCAAACAACTTATCTACCCCCTCATAGTCATTGATCTTCCCTCCATTTGTAGCAACAACCGCTATTGCCTTTGCAACATCAAGGACACTTCCGCCACCAATTCCAAGTACTGCTTCACAGTCCGTTTCTTCAAATACTTGAGCTCCGAGTGTAACCTCAAAGTCCTTTGGGTTAGTTGTTAAATTAAAAAAAGTTGAATACTCTAGTCCAGCACTCAGACAATTTTGAGCCACGTTTTCAACCCATCCAGCATCACACACACCTTTATCACTCACTATTAACACTTTCTTGGCACCTAAACGTAAAAAGCTCTCCCCAACTTGTTCAAGTGCCCCCTTGCCAAAAATAATCTCTGGTGACATAAACTTTTTAATCATCTATCATCAACTACCTATCTTATAATCTCGATTTTTGTAATCGCTTCCAATAATTTTACTATAAAAGTGTTCTTTTATAAACAATATTTCATGAGAGTTTGTCACGTCTTCACCCACACTTATGAAGCTAGACTCAAGAATTAATTGCATGTTTTATCTTATCAAATATTAAAAGAAGTAAAGGCATTAATAACCCGACTTTGTTAATTTCATCCACATTTATCTCTCTTATTATCAAATCTGAACTTTCACCAAATAATCAGGAAATAATACTTAAATTTTCAATTAAAGTCTCCATATCGAATGATATTCCTGATTTATATGAGCCATACCCTTCCTTCACTTTCAGCAGTATTTTATTAATATACTCTCCAAAACCATTTAAATAATCCACAATTTGACTAAGTGAATTCTGCCCTCTATATACACTCTTTGTAAAAAGGCGTTATAATTTGATAGAGAAAATTTGAGGAATCGGAAAAACAGTATTAACGGAGGAAGAAAAATGGATGAACGGGATTGGCTCATTTTAATGAAGCTTTATGAAAAGAAGAACATCACGAAAACGGCTCAAAGTCTTTATATCTCACAACCGACATTAACGAAACGAATTCAACAAATCGAGAAAGAATACAAGACTGCAATCATTAATCGCGGTACAAAAGGAGTTCATTTTACCCCTCAGGGTGAGTATTTGGCTAAATGTGCAGAGGAGATGCTTGAGCGTTTTCAAAGCATTAAAGAAACGGTCCTAAATATGGAGGAAGAGGTTAGCGGCACCTTGCGTTTAGGCGTCTCAAATTACATAGCGACACACAAGCTCCCGCGCCTATTAGGCCAGTTTCAAGAACAATTCCCTAACGTGAGTTACAAGGTGACAACAGGATGGAGTCAAGAAGTGTTTCATCAAGTCTATCACCGCGATGTGCAAATTGGCATTGTACGTGGCGACTATCAGTGGGCCGAACCAAAACTCCTTCTTTTTGAAGAAAACATTTGTATCGCTTCAAAGGACAAGATTGAACTTCACGATTTACCTTCGCTACCGAGGATCGACTATAAAACGGACACCTTGCTTTTGCAAACCATAGATCAGTGGTGGAGCCGGACCTTTTCACAGCCCCCATTCATTGGGATGGAGGTCGATAAGGGGATTACCTGTAAAGAAATGGTACTAAACGGGCTAGGCTACGGGATTCTTCCTAGTGCGCTAGTCGATGATCATCAGGGCCTTTATAAAATTGATCTAACAGATGAACAAGGGAATCCGCTTGTTAGAAAAACCTGGCTCTTCTATCATGAGGATTCTTTAAAAATGAAGGTGATGAAAGAATTTGTCCAGTTTGTTGAACGGTTGAATTTTTAGCCCTTAAATCTGTATCTTTTGGGACAACACCAAGCAATGAACGCTCGCTATATGCCCTGAGAGTAGTGGGGCTCTCTCTCCTCCTAAGGCACGCACATTTGTGAGTCAGTCCCCTTGTTTTACCCGGATCATTCTCTTTTTGCATAGCGCTTCATAGATAAATTGAATTTTACGAACGACTCATTCATTTATAAGCTATAAATAAGGAGTGATCGTTCATGGACGTTTTAGTAGTGATCGTTGTTAATGTGATGTTGCCCATTTTTTCACTTATAGCAGTTGGTGCATTTCTTCACCGTAAATTTGCCTTTGATATGAAGACATTATCAAAATTAAATACGTACTTACTCATACCAGCGGTGTGCTTTGCGAATGTGTATCAAAGTGAAATGAGGGGCGATACTCTATTTTTCATTCTTAGTTTTCTCGTTATCCAAAATATTTGCCTAATGATCGTAAGTGCCGGAATGGCTAAAGCTGCGAAATTCGAGAGTCGCTTAGCTTCTACCTTTAAAAACAGTGTTGTTTTAAGCAATAATGGGAACTTTGGAATTCCGATTAGCCAACTTGTTTTTCAGCATAACCCACTGGGATTAACGGTACAAATCATAGTCATGATTTTCCAAAATCTCCTTACCTTCACATATGGTTTATTCAATGCTGTGTCAGCCGAGAAAAAAGGAATTCATGCAATAGGACTGTTTCTTAAAAATCCTGTTATTTATGCCTTTTTGCTAGCCGTTGTTCTGCAAGCCTTTGCGATTACCATTCCAAGTTATCTTTGGACACCGATTGAAAACATTGCGAATGCGTTTCTTGCTATCGCCCTTATTACACTTGGAGCGCAAAGTGCCTTTATTAAAATTTATCGATTTTCAAAGCCTTTGATTTTGAGTTTAATAGGTCGTCTTATTCTATCGCCTTGTATTGGGATCATCGTAATTCTTATGCTTAATCTTGAAGGAACGACAGCACAGGCGTTATTTATTGCAAGTGCTTTCCCTACTTCTAGAAACAGCTCAATCTTTGCATTAGAGTACGGCAATCACCCAGAGTACGCGGCACAAACCGTTCTAGTGTCTACTGTGTTTAGTATGGTTACAGTGACAAGCGTCGTTTATTTAGCGAAGATCTTTTTTCCATGAATTTTTCGAATCGTTCTACGCTAAGATGAACGGTTTGCTTCATTATCATTCCTTATCAAAATATTTCGTAGAGTTTAAAACAGAATAGAAAGGCAGGAGAACCCGCCTTTCCCGTAGATCATTTACTATTAATGATATCCTTTAGTTCTGTAGCAGTTTTGGCTTGTACCATTTGATCAACATTTGCCTGTTCTGAACAAATCACGGCAATACCTGAAAGGATCTCTAAGTGTGTCCCATCTTTCCCCGCAATTCCGAAGATCAATTTTGCTTGTTCCCCGTTAAAATCTACCCCATTGGGCACCTGGATAACTGTAAAACCTGATTTGATGACTGCTTTCTTAGCTTCTTCTGTGCCATGTGGAATAGCTACATTATTACCCATATAAGTAGATGTGATCTCTTCACGTTCAATCATTGCATCTACATAGCTCTCCTCAACATAACCAGCTTTTACTAACGCTGTTCCAGCAAAACGAATTGCTTCTTCTTTTGTTTTGAATTCTTTACCTATAAAGATGTTTTCTTCAAGTAACAAATCATCATCTTCAGCCATATTAGGCTCTACACCTACAGCATCTTTCTCAGATTCTTCAACCAGCTCAGCCTGTTCTTCTGTTACTCCATTTTGCAAGCTTGCAATTAGCTTATCGTATTCAGGACTTGATAAAAAGTTATCAACTGAGATGTGATAGGCACTTGGCAGCTTGTTCTGTGCTCGAGGCGTCAATTCTTCCTGCGTAATAACAACTTGAGCATCAGCTGGTATATTACTTATCGCTGTATTTGTTACTGATACATCTAGGCCAGCTTCTTTCACTTTCTTTTTCAGAAGTGAAGCCCCCATCGCACTTGATCCCATTCCTGCGTCACAAGCAAAAACGATCTTGTTAACATCTTCAGGCAAAACACCTTTATTTCCTGTAGCTTTTCCAGTTACATTCCCTGCAACAGAACTCTTCTTACCTTTCATTTGCTCCATTTTCTTTGTAGCTTCGTTAATATCTTCTTCTGTTTGTTTGCCTGTTCTAAGCACGATAGCAGATACAATGAAGGAAACAACTATCGCTGCGATCACTGCTGCGAAGTTGGCTACATACACCATTCCCTCTGGTGGAGTAACAGCGGTTATCGCTATAATACTACCCGGAGATGCTGGTGCCACTAGGCCTCCGCCTAGAAGTACAAGAGTAAAAACGCCACTCATTCCACCAAGGATAACAGAAATAATTAGCATTGGTTTCATCAACACATACGGGAAGTAAATCTCGTGAATCCCACCAAGGAAATGAATAATTGCTGCTCCCGGCGCGGATTGTTTTGCCGTTCCTCTTCCAAACAGTAAATATGCTAATAACACACCAAGACCTGGTCCCGGATTTGCTTCCAGTAGGAAGAGAATCGAACGTCCAGCATATTGAACCTGTTCTAAGCCGATTGGTGTCATAACACCATGGTTGATCGCGTTATTTAAAAACAGAATTTTAGCAGGTTCAATTAAAATACTTGTTATAGGAAGTAATCCCGCATCCACTAACCAGTCAACACCAGCGACAAGTACTTGTGTAAATGATTGAACTAAAGGACCAATACCTAAGAATGCAAGAATCGCAATGATCCCACCAATAATACCAGCAGAGAAATTGTTAACGAGCATCTCAAATCCAGATCTAATTTTCCCATCGATTGCTTGGTCAAACTTCTTAATAACGTATGACGCAAGAGGTCCCATCACCATGGCACCTAAGAACATTGGAGTATCAGGCGCACCAACGATCACACCTATCGTAGCAATAGCACCTACAACCCCACCACGCTGATCATGAACCAATTTACCTCCTGTATAACCAATTAATAGAGGTAATAAATAAGTTACCATAGGTCCGACTAATTGGGCGAGGTTTTCATTTGGAAAAAAACCAGTAGGAATGAATAATGCCGTAATCAATCCCCAGGCTATAAAAGCACCAATGTTAGGCAATACCATAGAACTTAGGAAGTTACCGAATTTCTGAACTGCAACTTTAATATTTGATTGAGCCATTCTTTTCTTCCTTTCAGTAAAAATGATAAGATTTTAACAAAACGATTATTATTGCCAATGAAAACGATCTTAGTCACAGTTGAATGACAAACCTATTGTTTCTCAATTTGCCACTGTTATACTAGACAAAATTATAGGTATACGTCTATCAATCGGGGGATTCTTTATGAAAGACTTTTTCCAATTGGCGCCGGTCTTAAATGTGCTTCATCCTCTGCATGAAGCACTTTTCCTATTCGATTCGATTCCAATTCGGGCTTCATCCTCTTTATGAAGCACTTTTCCGTTTCGATTCACTTTCAATTCGGGCTTCATCCTCTACATGAAGCACTCTTCCGTTTCGATTCACTTTCAACACTAAAAATAATCACCAATTAATAGGTGATAAAAATAAGGGATCGAACTTTTCTTCTGCTTCTATGGCTAACCTAATAACAAAACGAGGGAGTTTATACAACAAAAAAACGCATGAGATTTTCAATTACGAAAATCCATGCGTCACATGTTATGAAAGGACCTCTAGTTCCTTGTTTTCTAATTCCTCACCTAATAGAGAAAGCCTATCTTTAACTTGCTCCTCAGACAAATTGTTCTCTTCTACATAGCGATTTCTTGGGTGTACTCGACACTCATGTGTGCAGCCACGTAGGTAAATATGTTCATTCTCTTCTGAGCATATGATTTTTTTATTACATTCAGGATTACCGCAGTTTACATATCGTTCACACAGTTCCCCTGTAAAGTGATCTTTTCCAACGATGACGTGTTCGGTTTGATTAACAGGGACACTTATGCGCTCATCAAATACATAACACTGTCCATCCCACAATTTCCCCTGAACTTCAGGGTCTTTTCCGTACGTAACAATCCCTCCGTGTAATTGAGAGACATCCTCAAAGCCTTCTTTCACTAGCCATCCAGAAAACTTTTCACAGCGAATCCCGCCGGTACAATAAGTTAAGATCTTTTTCCCGTCAAACTTATCTCGATTTTCTTTAATCCAATCAGGAAGTTCGCGGAAATTCGTTATTTCTGGTTTAATCGCTCCACGGAAATGTCCTAAATCATATTCGTAATCATTTCTAGCATCAATGACGATTGTTTCTGGATCTTGCATAGCTTCATAGAATTCTGAAGGCTTTAAATATTTTCCTGTTGTTTCAAGCGGATTAACGTCATCCTCTAATCGCAGTGTAATAAGCTCTTCACGATGTCTAACGTGCATCTTTTTAAACGCATGCAAATCAGCTTCATCCACTTTAAACACCATATCAGCAAAACGTGGATCAGCCTTCATTGTTTGCATATATTTTTCAGTTTGTGCAATCGTGCCTGACACCGTTCCGTTTATACCTTCTGCTGCAACGAGAATTCTACCTTTTAGACCCAAGTCATTACAGAAGTTTAAATGATCTGATGCGAACGTCTCTGGATCTTCAATTGGTACATACATGTAGTACAGTAACACTCTATATGAATGGTTCATTTTATTCTCACCTATGCTTTCTAATTTAATCTAAAGACCCTTTTCCATAAGGGTACAATAAAAAAATAGTTGCTAAAACAACTATTCACCTTGAATTATTCGCCTATAAGTTACACCAAGGAACTTTTTATACATAAAAGTATAAAAAATATATCTCAATTACAACACATAGCCGTGAAAAATGCAACTAAGTTTACCAATGATTTTGAGTTAATTAAACATATAGAAACCCCTTAAACAGATTATTACTTTTTAAACTGTTTAAGGGGTGCACCACCCTATATTGCTTGGCTTAATAAGACAGTATCAACAGTTCTTTGTATTTGATCTGAGAAAAAGGAGCTCATTTAACATTTCATTTCTTTATCCATCTTTGCAACTGAAATGACAATAAATGAGCTATCATTCTTATTGGAAACAAACCAAGCCAATAGCTCCCTTTCACTTTTAAGCGATCCATTTTCAAAAGAAACCTGTCAACAATAACAATTATGAATAGAGGCAATACTTTCAACCATTTCTTCTTCCGCTCTAATATAAACGTTGAAATGACTGTCTCAATCACAAGATACACCTTAGTAAAAGAATAGTGTTCATACCAAGGCTGTGTTGTGTTGGAAGTCGGTGTAAATCTAAACATTCCAAATAACGAAGCTGAAAATAATAAGCTCATATAAGTGAGGTGAATGGAATGGTACAAAGTCAAGTTCGAGAACAACTTATTACTTTTTTTAATCCCCTTATAACAAACATCACTTACAAAAAAAAAGGTACATATAGCAAATGCCGTAAAAGAGGTATGCCACCAGTTATTTTTAAAAATCTTTACTTTTATAAATAGTCTTTCAATGAATACAAAGTAGAATGTAAACAATATTTTCACTTTCCAACCCAATTGGAAAGCTGATATGAATATGGCTACAGAAGGAACAAATAAAGCTTGAGATAAAACGGACCCAAATGAGTTATCTTTTTCTTTTGTATTAAGTATCCCTGTTCTATATCTATAAGCTTTTAAGATATAAAGAGGATATTCAAAGTGAAAAGCGAATCCAACGATAGATAATAATGTAAGAAAAATCGTTTTCCTGTCTTTCTTTTTAGTAAGAGTCATACTCAAAAGTAGAATATGAATGATAATTAGACCTATATAATACGATTTGGTTTTGGCATCTCTCTTGTTATTCACATTGTTCTCCTTAAGTTGATTTTCCTATTTTAGTTTTCAACTTAGAGGAGAAAAAATACGTCCTGCTTTTGAGCTGCTATTAACTCTATCCGGTCCATTACCATTACCATTACCATCACATTACACTTTCACCTTCACAAACTTCCGCTTCCCAACTTGTACGACTAATCCATCAGTAAGAGATACACGTAATCCTGTAACTTCTATTTTTTCTCCATTTATTTTTACTCCCCTATTTTCAATCATTCGGCGAACTTCACTTTTTGAACGTAGCAAATCAAGCTCTACTAGAAAATCCAATACCGGGATTTCCTTAATGCCGCTCCATTCAACGACTGGCATCTCATCAGGAATTGCTCCTTTTTGGAAGACTGAGATAAATTGTTTTTCTGCTTTTTCTGCTGCTTCTGTTCCGTGGTACATTCGTACGATCGTTTTCCCAAGAAGCATTTTTGCATCTCGAGGATGCAGTTCCCCTGAATCCAGTTCTTTCTTGATGGTGTTAAGTTGTTCAGGAGAGAAGTCAGTAATTAACTCGAAGTATTTCTTCATTAAATTATCTGGAATCGACATCGCTTTTCCGTACACTTCTTGTGGACTTTCATCAATCCCGATGTAGTTTTTCTTTGATTTTGACATCTTTTCCACACCATCAAGTCCTTCTAATAACGGCATGAGGATAGCAATTTGTTTTTCTTTGCCAAACTTCTCTTGAAAATGTCTTCCCATCAGTACGTTGAAATGCTGATCCGTCCCACCAAGTTCAATATCACAGTCTAATACGACAGAATCGTATCCTTGCATCAATGGGTAGAAGAATTCATGTAGCGAAATGGGTTTGCCAAGAGCGATTCTTTCTTCAAAGTCATCCCTTTCCATTAATCTCGCAACTGTGATTTTGCCAGCTAATTGAATCACATCTTCAAAATTTAGTTTTGATAACCATTTTGAATTGTAATGAAGTTCAACTTTTTCCATATCAACCACTTTTCCAAACTGTTCGAAGTATGTTTTGGCATTGTACGTTACTTCTTCATCTGTTAATGGTTTTCTAGCGACGGATTTCCCTGTTGGATCTCCAATCTTTCCTGTAAAGTCCCCAATCAACAGTTGGATGATATGCCCATTCTCCTGAAACTTTCTCATTTTCTTTAAAACAACCGTATGACCAAGGTGCACATCTGGAGCTGATGGATCTAATCCTAATTTGATTTAATCGGTCGATTTTCCAGTACGGATTTTGCCACTTTTGTTTCCAACTCTTCCACTGGAATAATATGTTGTACACCTTGTGTGTAGATATCCATTTGTCTCTTTACTTCAGCTATTTGTGCTTCTGTTAGTTGTTTCATTACGTCGTTCATTTTCCATTCCTCCAAAAATAAATATAAAAAACCACATCCCTTAACATAAAAGGGACGTGGTTTTGCACGCGGTACCACCCTTGTTGAAGAATCATTTCTTCCACTTAACGAATAACGGCTCGTCCGTCTTTGCCTCCATGACAAAGAAAGCTCAGGGGATGTATTTCGTGTTATCTTTGTGTCGGTTCGCAGCAACCACCGACTCTCTGAAACAGGGAGATAACGACTACTTGGTTTCCCGTCTATACTTGTATGATATTCACTTATTAAGTCAAAACTGATTTTCTTTTATGACTTTCCTTAATAGTGCTGAGATGTTTTTTTGCTCATTAACAGAAAGGCTAGAAACAATTTCTACTTCACCTTTATGGAACAATGGATATAACTCTTCCATAATTCTTCTTCCTTTTTCAGTAATAATTACGTAGGTAATTCTTCGATCTCTGTTGTCTACTTTCCGATAACAGAGTTCTTTTCGTTCCAAGGTCTTCGTAATATTACTAACCGTTGCTTTCGTTACTCCAGCTGATTCTGCTAATTTTTTGGTTTCGATCGACTGTCCGATCCATAAATCATAAAGCAGCGAAAAGGACGTCCAAGATAAACCATACTCAGATAAAACCTCTCGTCCCATTTTATTTCTTAACCCCTGAGCAATTCGGTAGATGTTTGTTACAACCGCTATTGCATCCAAATTTAGTGAGTCCATTGGCAATTTCGTTAAGAGGTTAATTGTATCTTTCTCTTCAGGAAGTAACTCCCCCTCTTCATTAAATGAATGAATAGTAACTCCCCCTTTAATTTTCATAATCGTTAGCTATGAAACGATATTAGCAAAAAAATAAACTGATGCAACAAAGAGATTTCTAGAGTAGAATGATTGGCGTTTGTTATAACTGTTAACTTAGATCCTGTATGACGAATCACCTATGTGTTTTTAATAAGCAACTAAGCATTGGCCTTAACTTCTCCAATGCTTATTATTTTTTAATTACTTACCTTATAAACCTCACGAGCAATTGATTCCAAAATATAAACAACTGGTACTTGTGTCGTTATATCCGAATACTTAAATTGTGGTTCTGTTACAATCCCAAGCGAATTTTCAAATCGCTCTTCTGTTACATAATATGGAATATTTATATCAGATATTTTAGAAATCGTTGAGTGTTTGCTATTTGTGATACTAATGACTTCAATTCCCTGCCCTTTTAGTTGGTTAATATGCGTAATGATGGCAGGGGTTTCTCCTGATACAGATAAAGCAAGTACGACACTATCGGAAAGTAATTTTGCATGAATGGGAAAGTATGGATCTTTTATGTACATGGAGAATTTTCCTATGCTTGAAAAATATCTTGCCCCATATTCAGCCATAATACCTGAGCTCCCTGTTCCGATAAAGATGACATTATTCGCTTTTGCTAGTAAATAAGCTGCCTTCATAATCTGCTCTTCTATATTACCCTGTGAGATTCTCTCGAAAAAATCCATTAACGAATGTTCAATGTTTTTAATCGTAGTCTTTTTATTCTCTTTCAAATGTAACTTCAGTTTTGTTTTAAACTCTGAAAAACCGTCACAATTCATCTTCCTGCAAAAACGCAAAATGGTCGAAGTCGACACATGAGTTTCATCTGCTAGTTCACGAATTCGCATATACGCCACTTTATCTTCATTTTTCATAATATAGTTATACAAGGATGTTTCTAATTCATTTAATGATGCAATTATTTCAGCTGTAAACATGTATATCCCACCTCCAAGATCAACTAGATAGTACCCTCTTTTATGTCATATTACTATAACTACTTAAGGAAACATAGTGTTACATAGGTGAAACAAGTTCCTTTCCTTGTTATAAAACTCTAGATACTCTACATGTATTTACTCCCTTCCATTGTCTAGATAGAATCAACTTATAAAGTTTATTAAACAAATCCTTATGGAGGTGCTAGTAAAATGACAAAAGGAATTAAAATTGTAACGATTGGCGGAGGATCGAGTTATACACCTGAGTTAGTAGAAGGTTTTATTAAACGATATGATGAATTACCAGTAAGAGAATTATGGTTAGTAGATATAGAAGAAGGAAAAGAGAAATTAGAAATTGTTGGAAACTAAGCAAAACGTATGATTGAAAAAGCTGGTCTACCAATCGACGTGCATTTAACTCTCGATCGAAAAGCAGCTTTAAAAGATGCGGACTTTGTCACAACTCAATTTCGAGTAGGATTGTTAGATGCTCGTTCAAAAGATGAAAGAATTCCTTTAAAGTATGGAGTCCTTGGACAAGAAACAAATGGCCCGGGCGGATTATTCAAAGGCTTACGTACGATACCTGTAATATTAGATATTTGCAAAGATATAGAAGAGTTATGTCCTAATGGATGGTTAATTAACTTTACAAACCCTGCTGGTATGGTTGTTGAGGCCGTATTACGTTATTCGAATATCAAAAAAGTTGTAGGTCTATGTAATGTTCCAATTGGAATCGAAATGGGCGTAGCAAAATTATTAGATGTAGATCACTCCCGAATTCGAATTGACTTTGCTGGACTAAATCATATGGTATACGGCTTAGATGTCTACGTTGATGGAATCAGTGTAAAAGATAAGGTCATAGATCTATTAACAGATCTAGCAAATAGCAGCTTTGTGAAAAACATTGACGGATTAGGTTGGGAACCCGAGTTTATTCGCTCTTTAAATGTTCTAACTTGTCCATATCACATGTACTACTACAAAAAAGATCAAATGCTCGAAAAAGAACTAAAAAACTATGAAAACGGAGAAACACGTGCTGAAGTTGTACAAAAGCTGGAAAAAGAACTATTTGAGCTTTATAAAGATCCCGATCTAGCTATTAAACCACCACAGCTCGAGGAACGTGGAGGAGCGTATTATAGTGACGCAGCCGTTCGATTAATTTCTTCTATCTATAATGATAAGCGCGATATTCAACCAGTTAATACACAAAATAATGGGGCGATTACTGGCATTCCATCCGACTCGGCCGTAGAAGTGAGTTGTATGATTACAAAAGATGGTCCGAAACCAATTGTCGTAGGAGAACTACCTGTACAAGTTCAAGGGTTAGTACAGCAAATTAAATCATTTGAGAGAGTAGCAGCAGAAGCTGCCGTTATAGGAGATTACGAAAAAGCCATTCTTGCTTTAACGATCAATCCCCTAACTCCGTCTGATTCAATTGCCAAGGAAATTGTCAATGAGATGTTAGAAGCTCATAAAGAACATTTACCTCAGTTTTTTCAAAAAGTAGAAGCATAAACAACATCTGAATGCTAATCATGAAAGACCTATCCATATATGTACACTAGATCAACAAGGGACCGTCCGCCACTTCTTAAAGAAAGGGGGACCTGTCCTTGTACAGCGTCAGGTACTCATAAATGAAATGAATGGATTCCTATGCATTTTTCCATACACTTGCATATTTCTTTTGGTATTTACTATCTTCTTCTTTAGTTATTAAATCTAGGGCTTTTTGTTTAATATCTTCTTTCTTTACTTCATCGTATAAGTTTCTAAGACCTTGGATCATATCATATCGAATCAACGTATAATTCTTTTCCTCTACACAGTCGTTAAAACGAGTAGCAAAGTGGCTCATTACTAATCCAAGTTGTTCATCCCCAGCTAATCCTACTCTCCAGATCGATTGCAAGCTATGTCTTGCAGTGACAAACTTAGGATCTCTTGTCACCCCCCATATTGCTGGAAAATCCGTAAGCATTCGTTTTTCTGGATCACTTATCGCTAAATAAGAAAGAAATTGTACTGCTCGAGATCTTTTATGATGGTCGCGATCGGTTAGATCTTGTACTAGTTGATCCCAAACTTCATATGCCCAGTCAACTTCTTTTTCTGCTAGAGTTAATATATTCTTGTAAGCCTGATATTGAGTTTCTTTGTCTGTTGATTCTAAATCGGCAAAATACCTTTGAACTTGTTCTTCCATCTGATCATCTCCTATGTATAACGATAACTCATTTTACCATTTCCTTCTTCGCTGTTCTAAACATTCGTGAGCAATTTATAAGGCTTCCTTAACGACAACACTGATATTAAATCAATTGCTCGTTACCATAAGTGAATCCCTTCACATTTTTTTGTTAAAACTTTCTATCATACTAAAAAGAGAACTTTAATACATTAATGATGAACATTTCTTCTACATTCCTGTATTGTTTTGTCCTTCATCGGCTTTATGAAAGACTTTTCTCCTGCATTTTCACGTTGTTTTGTCCTTCATCAGCATTATGAAAGACTTTTTTCCAGCTTTTCCACCTTGTTTTGTACTTCATTAGTATTATAGCTTGTTCAACTAACTTTCGATTCTTCAAAAATTAAACAAGATTCCCCCTCTATTTGAAGGATTTCTGCCTACTTTGTTTAACAGGTAGTAAAATATTGAGATTGACCTTTACACCATCACTTTATAAAATAAAAATATACTAAAATGGAGATTTTTGTTTGTTTAACTTATGTTTAGAACTTGGTGCGTAAACCTTTCTTAATGACTAGTACATTAAGAGGTGCCATTTATAGGATAAAGAAACGTTTAACTAAAGAACAGGAGACTATAAATGGAAATTCTAATTAGACAAGAGCTCACTAAAGATTATCATATGACTGAAGAAATGGTTAAAAAAGTCTTTTCACATGAAGAATATAGCAATAAAAAAGAACACGTACTTGTAAATAAGATTAGAAAATCAGAAGCATTTATTCCTGAACTTTCATTAGTCGCATCAAATAAAGGCCACGACATAATAGGGCATATTCTATTATCTAAAATAAAAATCATAGACGCTGATGCCGCTGTCGATTCTTTGGCACTTGCTCCAGTTTCTGTTTTACCTAAGTATCAGAAAAAGGGAATTGGGAATCAGTTAATTCATGCTGCGTTAAAAAAAGCAAAGGAGCACGGGTTTCGTTCCGTTATTGTTTTAGGACATAAAGACTATTATCCCAAATTTGGTTTTAAACCAGCTAGCTTATGGAATATAATAGCTCCATTTGAGGTGCCTGATGACGTATTCATGGCTCTAGAATTAACTGATCATTCTCTTAAAAATGTGCATGGTATCGTTCAGTATACAAAAGCTTTTTCCGAGTAATGCTTGCTAAATGCTGAAATTTAAAGAAGCTCTCTCAGTTCTTATAAAAAAGTAGATGAGAAAATGGAGCAAAATAAAATGGTTTTATTTTAATTATTTTAACTGTAAGATAATTTATTAGAGAAGTTGCCAGGGGAGGACGTATGACTTTTTTAATTATATTAGTTGCAATTGTGTGTATCGCAGCTCTAGTCATTACATTATCACTGACAAGAGCTGAAGACTCCAACTATAGCAGTAATCGAAGTATCAATAATCAATTAATCATGTATCTTGCACTTATTCCCATTATCGCTGTGATTTTAGTGCTAGCGTGGGTGTTTGTTATGTAATACGTACAAAATGCAAAGAGCGGGTAAGAAATCCCTCCTGCTCTTTGCATCCATCAACCCTAAATACTTCTTAATATCTTCGCTGGATTTCCGGCTACAACCACATTAGCAGGGACATCCTTGGTAACAACAGAACCAGCAGCAACTACTGAATTCTCACCAATATCAACTCCAGCTAATATGACACAACTTCCCCCAATCCAGACATCGTTACCGATTTTAATGGGTATAGCATATCCACTTTTATTCCTGCCTGTAGATTCAAGTGAATGACCAGCAGTATAGATTCCAACATTAGGACCTAACATACAGCTGTCACCAATTCTTACCTCAGCCATATCTAAAATAGTACAATTATAGCCAGCGTAAAAGTCCTGACCAACATGAATGTTATAGCCTAAGTCGCAATGAAAATTATGCTCAATACTTGGGTTGTTGCCTACACTTCCAAACAAGTTTCTAATAATCTCTTCTCTCTTTCCATCTTCCTCAACTTCAACATGATTAAATTCTTTAATAAGTTTGTGTGCGCGAATGTTCTTTTTTTTAGTTCCCCTGTTCCTCGTTCATAATAAATTTTTTCTTTCCTATTACCTCCCATAGCTTCTCCCCCTATTTTAGTTTATTTTGGTTTTTGTTAAGGCTAAAGCACCCTTAGCAGAATAATGAAAGAACGCTGTTCCTTATTGAAACAGGCGCTCCCTTTAGTACATTAGCTTTACATTTCAATCTTTTTAATTACTTTGGCTGGATTACCACCTACTACAACATTATCTGGTACATCTTTAGTAACTACTGCACCTGATGCGATAACAACATTGTCTCCTACTGTTACTCCTGGATTTACGACTACACTTCCACCAATCCATACATTGTTTCCAAATGTAATCGGTTTTGCGTATTCTTTACCAGAATTACGTTCAGTTGGGTTTATGGGATGTGTCGCTGTATAGATTTGTACTCCAGGTGCAAGCATACAATTATCCCCAAACCGTACTTCGCAAACATCTAAAATCGTACAGTCAAAGTTCGCAAAGAAGTTTTCGCCTACATAGGTGTTATAGCCATAATCAAATCTAATGTTTGGCTCCATATACACGTTTTCTCCAGTTGAACCAAGTAATTCCTTTAATAATTTAGTCCGTTTTTCTCCTTCAGTTTCTAATGTTTGATTATAAATTCTAACTTTTCTTCTTGCTTCCTCACGTTCTTTTAGTAATACTGGGTCAGCAGGGTTGTACATTTCTCCAGCTAACATTTTTTCTTTTTCCGTTCTCATTACAAAGTCTCCCATCTAGGTTTATTAAACACTACTGTAATGATATCATTTGAATGATCGTTTACATAACAGCATTCCAGGCACTCGTACTCTACCTTATTCTCCTACTTTCTTAATAATAAAACTCTTTATCTCGTGAAGTAGTTCAACTCTTTTTTCTTACTTCCTTTAGTTCTTTGTACAATAATGAAAGAGCGCTGTTCCTCATTGACTCAAGCCTAACATTATCAGATTCATTTTTGATTTTCTTTATACCAGTCCAGTGCTTTTACTTCTATTTCTCTTACAAGACATTCCTTTCCATTTATATACGATTTAATATCATAGGGAAATTGCTGTGCCAATCTCTCTTTTAACTCACCATAACTCTTCTTTAAACCTGGATGTCTTTGCAAGTAATCTCGAAAAGCTAAATGTCGTTTTATTTCATAACTTCCAACCTGATAAATGTGAACGTGATGGGAGCGATTGTCTCCACCTTTTTGAAAGTACCTTCGTCCAAGTATTTCGTTCTCACCTTTGGGGTCATATCCGATGTCTCGCATCTCTTCATTATATTTTTCAACGATGTGAATGTCTTTAACAATAGGCATAATGTCGATTATTGGTTTGGCTTTTAAACCTGGAACAGAAGTACTACCAATGTGATGAATGGCTACAATTTCACTTCCGAAAATGAGATTCAGTTTTTCGGATTCTTCCGCAAACATTAAAGCCCATTTTTCATTGTATGAACATACTTCAACCTTTCTCAAAATCCCCCCCCTTTTCTTCATTTAAAATGCCTCTCAGTAAAATGCTATCTATTAACCATAGGTCCAAGATAGCCTTTAAGGTTTCCTCTTATAGTCTAAGATGAGCCAAAAAATCAAAAACAGAATAAGTACTATCATAGATAATGGGATTAACCATAAATCTTCTCCGTTTAAAAATAACCCCAAAAACATTATTACAATGGAGATTATTGGTGCCATTATATAAAAAGGTTTAGCATTATAAAACCACCCGTAAGGAAAAAAATGTGCCCCAGTTATTATTGCAAAAAATATGATAGCATCATTTGGAATTCTTGCTATCCCCCAAAAAAGGATAGGAAAGTAAATAATTTGAGCCAGATTGAGATATAAACCTAAATCACCTAATGGATTATTTTTAAGTCTCCAATCCGCCCGAATTAACGAAGAAATTCCAACCGATAATGGAAACATTAAACCTGTTGAAAATAACATATATATATTTTTTTGTTGTATTTCTATTGGTTGTAAAAATATTATTGTAATGATTGACCAAATCACAACAGCAGAAAATAAAAATCCAATTCCATTTTTGCCTTTTACAGATAGTTCATTTCTAATTTTTGTTAATTCCAATTTTTTCTCCCTACTTTCTATTATGCATTCTGCAATGTGTTGAATGAGACTTTTGACGGCTTAATGCGCTATCACATCCGTTAGATTAATTAGGTTTATTTTGATTGACTATTAAAACACTCCTCCCAAATAAATTTGCCTTCATTTCTTAAATTTGCCTTAATTTCAGTGAGGCCTTTTTGCTTTGGATAACGTATTTTCACAAGAACTACGTCATCCCCTTTTATTTCTTTTTCACAAAAAGTACAGCTTGGTTTACTCCATAACATTAAAAACTCCCTCCCAAAAAACCTTCTAACTACCTATACGTAAATCCTTTATTAAAAGTTTCTTAAACTACCCTGCACGCAAAAAACTTTACCCATCATTTATGACCGAACGCTTATTTTGGAAAGACATACCTTTATGTATTTTTTGTAATTATTATCCTAATAACTTCGACACTTTTGGTGAATACTTTAAGATGTTTTAATTAGATTTGATTATGGTGATCATGGATGATAAGAACCTTGGACGACTCCACGATCCACTACAACAGTTAGAGGAAGGCATGTGTCGTTGAGCCACATTGGATCTTTTCTATAAGGAGAGGACATAATGAAAGATATTACCAATAATATTCATATAGGTGAATTGATAGCTATTTCTAATGTTTTCGAATTAAATACTTATCGAATGCTAACCTTACTAGAAAAAGGTTTAATGGAAGTATTCGAAAATAAGGAAGCTTTTTATAAAAAATATGGAAAGAAGGAAACTTATCCCGAATTAGATTGGTGTGAGTTAAATAATGGAAAAATTTTCACTAAATTAAAATAGGTATGGAATAAAGCCTTAAAATAGTTGTCAATGACCGTAATAAATGACTATTGAAGTAAGGGCAATTCTTACCGAACCCTGGAATTTTCCCTTAGCTTGTTGGGTTTGTCTTAATAAATTATTGCTGTAGTTAAAACCATTCTATTTAGTATGGTTTTAAAAGACGAAGCTCCGTTTTCCATTTCATTATTTATACTTCAAGCGTGGAAAACCTATGAATCTGGTCTATTATTCGCACCGTTATTTCCATAAGCAAAACTTACTGTAATAAAACTATGGTAAAATTACATATGCATTAAATTATTTTTAGCCGGTTGTGTTATACAATGAACTTATTTGAAAAACTATATACTCTTATTATTTTCTTAGCTGTAATTACTGGTATAGGTATAGGGCAAGTAGAATTTATAAGAGCTAATGCTGAAAGCTTTATTGTTCCTTTATTAGTAGCGATGCTTTATATTATTTTCTTACAAATTCCTATTGAAGAAATAAAAAAAGCTTTTAAAAACATCAAGTTTACTTACACTTCAGTCATTATAAACTTTGTCTGGACACCTCTCCTAGCATGGCTACTGGCACTGGTATTTTTAGGTGATAACCCAGCATTGTATATTGGATTTATTATGCTTATGGTTACACCATGCACTGACTGGTATTTAATCTTTACAGGGATAGCAAAAGGAAATGTTGCGTTATCAACGGCAATCTTACCTTTAAACTTAATCTTACAAGTCATTATGCTACCTATTTATCTTCTTATTTTTGGTGGAACAACAGGAGTTAAAGAGCTTTCATTTCTAATGGAAAGTATTTTAATTGTTTTATTTATACCATTAGTTTTAGCTTTTCTAACAAAAATGTTTTTAAAAAATAAGCAGCAGTTAAGAGATAATCTTTTATCCAATCTCAGCGTATTACCGATTATTTTTCTAAGTCTTGCTATCGTTGCTATGTTTGCTTCACAAGGGCAATTATTGCTTGATAATTTAGATTTAATGTGGCAAATTACCATACCTATTCTGTTATTTTTTATTGTAAACTTCTTCGTTGGTCAGAAAATTGGACAGCTTATGAAATTCCCGAACTCCGACAAAACAAGTTTAAGCTTAACAACTTTAGCAAGAAATTCGCCAATCGCTTTAGCAATTGCTATGACCGCATTTCCAGACCAACCATTAATATCTTTGACATTAGTTATAGGACCATTATTGGAATTGCCTATTCTGGCTATCTTTACTCAACTTTTATTATTTATTTCTAAAAATAAAAGTACATAAAAACTAGCACACATCAATCTTATCTACTGATGTGTGCTATCATATTGATAGATAAAAAAGACTTGTTTTTTAATCTGCTTTATTTATCAGCTCAAATGATTCTTCAGAACCATTCCATTTAACAATTACAGGTATGGTTTCATCTTTGTTGATTTTAGCTCCAGTGCCTCCACCACTTGTTCTAAATGAAATATCATTAGGCCGTTGGTCAAACTCCCTGCTAACACTACTTCCTCCAGCTGATGTTTGATAAGAATAATCAAGATTTTTTATTGATTGCATTTCATCTAAAGAACCTTTAAATGTAAGTACAAATGTATCTTTTTTTTCATGTGAGTAGGTAGTTCTATTATTTTCTTCTCCCCATATCTCTGTTCCTTCATAAATGTACTCAGCTTCCCAATATTGTCCTTCTCCTGTAAATAAATAATCGTGCTTAATAACTTCCTCATCGGAACACGCAGAAAGCAACAGAGTTAATAATAATAGTGAAATCGGAACTAAACTTTTCATCTCCACATCCTCCTTCCAATAATTACTTTAACATACGAAAAGGAAACTGATGAATCTCCCCTCTTAAAAACTATTTTGTTTTCAATCATCGCTCTCGTTCGTAAATAACATGAAACTAATGCTTTTTTAGATTTGCCTTCATTAATGAAGAAATCTGTTGCTCATCAGTATTTGAAATTTGTTCTAGTTGATTAATTACTAGCTCTTGTCGCTTTAATGAATGGTTTTGACTTAGTTTAGCTTTTCCTTCTATCTTATTGATTTTTATTTTGAAACCTTGAACTCCTTTGTTCATGCCAGCGAGGAACTCAGGATCCACATCTCTCAAACTGTATGAACTGTCAGGAGTTTCATATTTCACTACCAATTCATGTAAGGAATCCATTAACTCATTTTCATCCTCTAAAAGCTCGACTTCTCCGTAAACATGAACGGTTACATAATTCCAAGTTGGTACTGCTTTATTCGTCTCATACCAGGATGGGGAGATATAACAATGAGGACCGTGGAAAACAGCTAGAACGGTTTGATTTTCGATATCTTTCCACTGAGGATTTGGACGAGCATAGTGTCCATATAAGTATGTATTCTCCTTATTCAAAAGTAACGGTAAATGAGTTGCAAAAGGCATTCCATTATGCTCTGAAAAAAGAGTCGCAAAACTAAATTCTTTCATAATCTCGTAATTCATTGTTTCTGTGGCTTTAAAATATGAGGGAATATACATAAGAATACCTTCCAAAAAAGTTATTTGAGTGTATTGGTCAAAATAAAGTCCACTTGTTCTTCATCACCCATATAAAAAGAGTGGGCTCCAGTTTGAACAAACCCCATTTTTTTATAAAAAGCAATAGCATTTTCATTTTTTTCCCATACGCCTAACCAAACTTTCTTTTTATTACGTTCCACCGCAATTTTCATAGCTTTATCTAGCAGATATTTACCAAGCCCATGTTTTTGAAATTTGTTCTTTATATAAATCCTTTCAATTTCAAGTGATTCATCACCCATTTCTTCAGACTGAGCGTCATTGGTATTAACCTTTAAATAACCAGCAACCTCTCTATTAAAATAAACAAAAAAGAATTGCGAGAAAAGGTTGGATAATTCATTATCCAATTGTTTAGAATTAAATGCTTTTTCCAGATAGGCTTTCATATTTTCAGGTGAATTTTGATCTTTAAATGTTTCATTGAATGTTTCAATACTTATTTCTTGGAGTATTTGTAAATCTTCACGGTTGCACTTTTTTATTTCAGTCATCTTCGTACATCGCCCCTTTCAATAATCAATAATTTCTCTTGTTTCCCTTTTTTACAAATTCCCAGTCTTTCTCTATATTTTTTCTTACTCTTTGAAGAAGATCGAAAATGGCTTCCACTTCTCTTTCGGAAAATCCCTTTAATGCAACGGTATTGGAATAATCATTTTCTCTTTTTATAAAAGGAAAAACATGTTTTCCTTTCTCTGTTGGGAAAAGTTTTTTGATTTTTTTGTTATGTTTATCTTCTTTCTTTTCAATAAAGCCAAACATTTCAAGTTTTTTTATAGCACGCGCTGCTGTTGTTCGATCTACTTTTATCATCTCAGCTAACTTTTCTTGAATGATTCCTGGGTTTTCACATATCCGTACAAGATACAAATACTGCCCCTTTGTTAAGTCATATTCTTTAAATTCTATATTACTTATAGAATCTAATGCCCTTGCTATCATTCCAATTTCACGAAGAATTTCCTTCATAATTACCTCCTCAGCATAGATTTATGTTGCAAATGCAACATAGATGCCACATGTTAAATTTAACCTTTTATTGTTGTATTTACAACAATAAAACAATATAAAAATGTCGAGTAATTGCATTAATCTTCTAGGTCATGCAGTTGCCACAGAGTTGAAGAGTGCGTTGATTATCTTAATCAACGCACTCTTTTGTTATATAAGTCGGTTATAATCTTCTTTTATTAAACCAAATACAAAATGATCAACATATCTATCATATAAAAATTCAGAACTTCTTATACAACCTTCTTTTTGAAAGCCAAGCCTTTCAGGAATAGCTTGGCTTTTATGATTTTCCGTTGCTGCACGAATTTCTATTCTTTTTAAATTCAGTTCATTAAAACAATAATCTATAACTGATTTACAAGCACTGGTCATTAACCCTTTACCTTGAAATCCTTCACCTAACCAATATCCAATTGCAGTTGATTTATTAGCCCAGTTTATACCATGTAGCCCTATTACTCCGGCTAATTCGCCTTTATACCAAATACCAGCTTGAAAGCCATTATTATTACTAAATTGCTTAAGTGTACCTTCTATAAACTCCTTTGAATTGCTAATCTCTTTTGTGGAATCAACCCAAGGCAGCCATTCCCTGAGATAATCTCTTGACTTATCTGTTAACTTGAAAAGATTATCTGCATGCCTTAGTTCTAACAAACGTAATTCAGAATTATCATTAATTTTAAAATAAAACATACTTTCCCCTCTCTTATTTATTAAAGATTTGTAAAGAAACCTGTTCACTTCCACATTCTCCTTCATATTAAAAAGATCTGCTCGTTACTTACATCATCGTTGTTTTGAGTTTAACATTAACTTCCTTTTGTGTGTCACAAAAAGAAAATGCGTCCCTGTTTTATGCAGGAACGCATTCATTAGTTGAAGAAGTGGCTATCCACAATATAAATAATTCATATTGGTTTATGAAGAACTTTTCCTCTGTATTTCTGTTCTGTTTTGTCATTCATCGGCTATATGGAGGACTTTTCCCCTGTATTTCTAGTCTGTTTTGTCATTCATCAGCTTTATGAAGGACTTTTCCCTATCTTCTCTATTTTGTTTTATCATTCATCACTTTTGTGAAGGGCATCATAAGAAATTACTATTTTCATTTATTTAAGTTTGAACAGCCACTATTGAATATCCCTGTCTAGGAATGCCTGACACACATCTTCCCACTTCATTCTGAATCACCTTCAATCATTCTAGCATAGTGTGACAGTAGCCAAGATAACTTTCACTTGCAAGCATTTGTGCAGCTACATCATGCATGTCTTTCATACCTGAGACATTAGCGTATTCGGCAACAGTGATGCCACTTGTTGAAAGAAGTTCGACAATATGCTCATCCATTCTTGACCAAGTTTTTCCCCCTGCGTTGTCATAAGCGTCGATTAGCTTAGTTAGTCCATCTCTACCAAAGAGTAGGTGATGCGACATGAAATCTACAGACACATCAGCTATCCCCACTTCTGTCCAATCAATTAAGCCAGTTACATAATTGTCCTTATCAATCAAGGTATGACCTGGATGGAGGTCTCCATGTTTTACCCCTACATGAGATGGCCAAAGAGAATCTTCAGCTAGCCATGATTGCCAGCGGTCCCATAAATTTTGATTGACATCGTATTGTTCTTTCACCCGTTCCATTCGCTGTTTCATGGATACCCTTAACTCATTAGCACTAAGAATTTCCACACCGAAATTTTTAAATTCTTGTTGAGGTAATGAGTGTAAATCGGCTAAAACTCTTCCTAATGATTGATAATATTCAAATGGTACATTGGTTTCATCAAAACTCCATACATACCCTTGTTGTTCAATGTCAACAGTAGCGGCCGGAACTCCACTTAGTTGTTTATAGGCAATTAAGTCCTCTGAGAAGATAGACCAATCGGGAACTTCGAAGCTTGCATAATTATGAATGAGTTCTAACGCTTTTTTCTCTTGTATGGAATGTCTCATAGATTCTGGTCTACGTGGAATCCTGAGTATCCATTTATCTCCGTTTTGATCTTTGGCATGTGCTACTCGAAAGTCAACACCAGACTCATTGATTTTTATCGTGTCTTCTAAAATATCTAGTTCTTTAAAATTTGCTAATTGTTTAACTTTAAGTGTATTCATGTTCATTCCCTCCAAATATTCATTTTATAGTTGTCGTCCAATTAATAAATCAGTTTCAATCTTTGTTCCATTTTCACACTCCCTTTTTTGTGGAATTTAAAGGAATGTAACCAAAAAACCACAGACCGGCTACTGTCTGTGGTTACGAGTAAACGAGGCTATATCCAATAGACGTCTTCTTTGTGTAAGCAAAAAAAGACATACGAAAAAAAGACAGATGTATTCTGCCTTCTTCACATAAAAAAGTGTATACTTTCCCGTTGAAGATTATTAAAAATGTGCAGACTACTCCCGTTTACTCTGCTTTATGAAAACAGAGCCTTTGAACATATTAAGTTACTTATTGTTCAAAGTTTTCTGGCGTAATCTTCCTGCATGCATCATTTTTAATAACCCTCCTTTCAATAATGTAACAAAACTATACCTTATTTATCAGTATATATCAAGAATAAAACACTCAAAATCAGCATTAAAAAAGGCTCTAAAACTTATTTTAGTTTTCTGTAACCATTTCCCCAATTTTTCTATGTCCGCCAAAATTTCGTATATTCTGCTTTATCCTCAATATTAAATTTAATCATTTTCTTGAGCAATTCGTAATTCACCGGCTCCTTACACGGAATTCGAAACAATCCTTTGGTAGCGCTGTAGCCTGCTTGTGCAATGTCATCAGCCAAGTGCGCAATTCCTACTTCTTCGGGTGAAACGCTCATATGATGCTTCGCTGTGGAAAAGCCAATGATAAATGTGCCGTGATCGGAAAACATAGGAGTATTCCACTTGATTTGTGGTTCCAAATTTGGGAATTCATTTGCAACCCACGTCAAAATTTTCTTCTGATCGGTCACGATGGTCAGGGTTATCGATACCTGCTAAATATTTTTCAAAGACTTCCATTTTGTGTTCCCTCCTAAAAAAATTACCACGTTCCGCTATCGATTCACGTAGCGAAACAAACTAAGTGGTGGTATTACTACAATTGTAGTTGATTTTCTGCTATATCGGCTCAGTAAGAACTTCCAAAACCTTAACTGGAGTTGCTTCAATTATAAGGTAGCCACTAATTATTAATTACTAATATTTCTCCATTATAACGTAGGATTTCCCGTCTTTTATAAAGCTGGATTTGCTCTCTTGTAAACCAAACTTTCTATAAAAATCAACCTTATTTTTTCTGGCATTACACCAAATTCTCTTGACGCCACGGATCTTCGCTTCCTTCAATACAAAATCTAACAAGGCACTTCCATACCCTTTCCCTTGTTCCTGTTGAAGAGTTGCAAATTTTCTAAATTGGGCTTCTTCATTGTTTATAAAAAGTGAAACAACAGAAATCAATTTGTTTTCCTTAATAAGACCAAAATGAAAACCTAAATCATCATCTTCTAATTTTATATAATCAAAAGGTTTATCTGACCACATAACTTGATGCCTTAATTCCCACACTTGTTGCTTATCAACTTTTCTAATCGTGGTTTCCATATTCCCTTCCTGTCTTCTCTTCCTTCCTTTGATAATTTTAGCACAACAGGATTGTATACTTTTCCAGTTACCATCTTTTCTTTCTCTGTTCTCATTTTTTAATGGTTTAATAATATCATTTTTAACAATTAAATGCTTACTTTAATATCTTTTCAAACACCCTCTACCACCTTATTTCTAGAAATCAGCCCGTTACCTGAATTACGAAGATAATTTCTTTAGTTGCTTGGTATAGAAAAGGGCAAAAGGGACATGGTGGTAATAATATGAATTAAATAGAAAGAAGGGGAAGTTGTGGAGGTTTGGAATGGTGCAGAGGATTTGCCTATATACGGATTTATCATACGAGCTACTATTATATATATTTACATTTTTATGGTAGTAAAAATCCTAGGTCAACGCTCGATGGTTTCATTTCATCCCATTGATTTTATTTTTGCAGTTATTATAGGGGATGTAGTTGGCGAACCTTTATCAAGTGGAGATATTGCGCTCGGCGGTCCCTTGGCTGCTGCTTCATTTATTGCTGGGTTACACCTTACCTTATCTTACTTAGCTCTTAAAAACGCAAGGATAAGGCGTATCGTAGAGGCGGAACCAATTATTATCATTAATAAAGGCCACATTTTGGTAGACGAAATGCGTAAAGCAAAAATTACGGTTGAATCACTTATGATGGATTTAAGACTAAACCAAGCGAGCGATTTAACGGAGATTGATTATGCCATCTTAGAACCTAATGGACAGATTAGCGTTATAAAAAAATCCAAATATGACTCTTTAACACCTAACGATATGATGAAAGCTCCCCCTGAGAAAGGATATCCTTCGGTACTTATCTTAGAAGGGAAGATCAACTATGCAAATTTAGAAAAGTTAGGCCTTACTACTGCATGGCTACAGGGGCAAGCTGAAAGCCACGGATTTAAAAGTATTAAAGAAATATTCTTACTAACTTTGGATGGTAGAAGTAAACGAATTTTTGTAAGTGGTCATACTAAGAAAAGTATTGTTTAAAAGAAATTTAAATAATACCGCGCATCTAAGATTAATCCCAGACAAATTAATGCGACTTTTTGGCAAGAAAACAACGCTGTTTGAAAGCTTTATTTTGTGTTTATCAGTGCCCATGAATCTTTGAATAACAGATAAGCATTAGCAACCGAAATATCAATTAATTTTCGGTTGCTTTTATTTATTTGATTTTACTAAGTTTAATACTACTCTTGTTTCTAAGGTTTATTGATTTCAATCTCATTTCAGCATAGAAATTATCTATCTTCTATATTGGTAAGAACACTTATAAGGCAATAAGATATATCATATTAGTAAATTTAATATTAAGTAAAACTTGCTTCTCAACCTGTAAAAAAAGCAACGAATATATATCGTTTTTATAGAATTCAGCTTTTATAAAAATAGAGCTTACCATTTGTAAGCCCTATTTTTTATGAGTTCGTTCGTGAGGATAGTGATGGCAAAAACCAGCCCCTAACCCGAAATTGGTTTTGCTATATTCACTTTCCTCACGAATTGACTTTATAGCAAAGTAGTTTCTTACCAATTATGAAGCTTTTACTTTTTCGAAGGAGTGATTGCAATGAAAAGGCAAGAACATGTTAGTTTGGGGACTCGATCAGTTTGGGCAGGAGAAAAAGACTACCTAGTACATGGAGCAACACAAGTACCAGTTGTCCATAGCGTCTCATTCGGGTATGATGACATTGATCACTGGTTCCAAGTTGCCACTGGTAAAAAGCCTGGTCATATTTATGGAAGAAACACGAATCCAACTGTTCAAGCTTTTGAAGACAAAGTGAAAAATTTAGAGAATGCCCAAGCGGTCACTAGCTTTTCAACTGGCATGGCTGCAATTAGTAACTCTTTAGCCACAGTGCTGTCACCAGGAGATCGTATTGTATCTATAAAAGACACGTATGGTGGAACGAATAAGATTTTCTCAGAATTTCTCCCAAAACTTAACATAGACGTTACCCTTTGCGAAACAGGAAATCACGAAACCCTTGAAGCTGAAGTGAAAAAAGGGTGCAAAATTCTTTACTTAGAAACCCCTACAAATCCGACAGTAAAAATTACAGACATCGAACGAATGGTCAAAGTCGCTCATAAAATTGGCGCCCTTGTATTTGTCGATAATACATTTGCTACCCCTATCCTTCAAAACCCTATTGAATTCGGTGTTGACTTAGTCATTCATAGTGCGACTAAGTTCTTAGGAGGCCACGCTGATGCACTAGGTGGGGTAGTTTGTAGTAATGATAGGACTCTAATAGAAAGAATCTTTCATTATCGTGAAATAAACGGTGCTAGTCTTGATCCTATGGCTGCCTATTTACTATTACGTGGAATGAAAACGCTACATTTAAGGGTTAAACAGCAATGTCAAAGTGCCGAGAAGATTGCACGCTTTTTACAAAAACACGAAAAGGTAGATAAAGTATTTTACCCTGGATTAAAAACACATCCTAATCACGAGATTGCTAAGCAGCAAATGCGGGGCTTCGGTGGAATGTTAAGCTTTGCTGTTAAAGGAGAGTTAGATTCGGTTCGCAAATTTTTACCTAGATTAAAATTTGCGAATAAGGCCGCTAACCTTGGTGCAGTCGAAACAACAGTAGGTCCAGCTCGAACAACAAGCCATATTGAAAATACCCCCGAAGAGCGCGCTGCATTAGGAATACCAGAGGGACTTGTTCGCTATTCGGTAGGGATTGAGGAAGTCGATGATTTACTTGATGATTTAAAAGATGCTTTAAGCTTTATTTGAGAAAGGGAAGCTAATTTTTTCAATAAATAATACTTATTACGGGTACAGCTCAGGACATTCCTTATCTTTATAAGCAATAACCTTCAGCCAATCAGGTTAGATCTGATTGGCTGTTATTTTTTTCGGTAAAGAAGCAACTGCTCTTATTTCATAAACGTTCCCCATTTCAACAAAAAACTAAAATACTTATTTATCTTGTAATTTTCCTACAAACGTAAATCATTTGATAACTATCTTCTGTTAGAGGAGTTTCATTCCAATCTGCGTAAACATTGATTATTTCAAAACCATGAACAGTTAAAATCCGTTCCATTTCTTTAGGAAATACATAACGTAAGCTTATACTTGTCCTTACTTCATTGATTACCTCTTCATGCATATTTTTAAATTTTCTAATTGTTGTATTATGCTGCACTTGATTTAAGGGATCATAGCTACAAATCGTATATACATCTACTTTATTTTGAGTTTCCGTATCTATATAAGTCTTCCAATATTCCTCTTTACTCGGTTGAAATAATTCCTCCGCACTTGGAAATCTTGTACCGAAAATAAATATCCCTTTAGTTTCTAAATGCCTGTTAACTGACATTAACAACCCATCTTGAGCATCATTTGTGAGGAAATGTTGAAACGAATTACCTACGGAATAGATTAACTTACTTTTTACATTCAAATCTAACTTAGAGCAGTCTTGTGTTATCCAATCTATTTGTAAATTTAGATTAGACGTTTTCTTTCTTGCTTCATTTAGCATACCTTTATGAAGGTCCACGCCTATTAGTTTGTATCCTTTCTTTGCTAAAGGTATAGTTGCTCTACCTGTACCACAAGCTAAATCAATAATTAGTCCTTCTGTTCTTGATGCCCATTTTTCTAAAAAAATAATATCCTCTAGATATATATTATTTTCCTTATCGTATAAAATAGGGTCATTATATTCTTCAAAATTATCTAATGTCGTTTTATCAGTCATTAAAACTCTCCTTAAAGAAAATTAATTTGCTTCCTAAAGAACCAGTTACTCATCTTCAATTTTTCCGCTTCTTTACTAAAGAAAGTGCAATCCAATGCTTATTCAAGGATTGCACTTAATTGATGAAAAATGATGCTATTATATGTACCATTGTTTCTCGTAACTTAGGCTAACTTTTAAGCCTTTTTTTAGTAACTGACTTGCTAGTACAATACCTACGCCAGAATAAGTGCCACCCCTTATTGAATCAACGCACACCGGTAGCTTAGACTTTTAAAACCATTCGCACTGTTTTTAAAATATGTCCATCGAAATCATCTTCAAACTCTTTAACAACATCAAAGCCTTTTGCTTCATAAAAGACCTTCCCTATCACATTTTCCTTTTCTACGTCTATATAAATCTCTTTTAAACCATCTAACTCGTTCATTCCTTGCTGTAACAAAGCTGAACCAATTCCTTTGCCTTGATAATCTGGATATACATAAATTGCACCTAACTCAACTTTTCCATCTTCTCTTACTGTAGAAAAATTAGCAAAGCCAACAACTCTACACTTGGATTCGGCTACAAGAAGAACAGAGTGTTCTAAGCGGTGTTTCATCCTTTCATCATTGTAAGCTGCTTTTAAGAAATTCTTTTGCACCTCTAGAGGAATGATTCCTTCATAAGTTATATTCCATGTTGTTTTCGCCACATCTTGTACTTGATGAATATCTTCATGGTGCATCTCACGAATGATAACATTCAAATAAGTTCCCCCTCACAACTTTTTTTGGAATTATATTATAATTTCACTTAGTTAGAATGCTAGTTTTTTATTAACTAATAAAATTTAATGCTGCTTCTTTAAAACAAAATGGAAATAGACTCATTCAATTTTTTTTAAAGTTTTAAGGTTAGTAATAACACCTATAAACCCTGAAACTGCAAATGCTACTGGAACAGCAACTAGAGAAATATCAATTGGAAATTCTACTAGTAAACGATATACCCCAAAGAGACAAATAATCAGTGATCCTATTAATCCAATCTTCGCTCTTGTTTTTTTATTCATATTCAAGCACCAACTTTCAAATTAAGTTCAATAACTCTATTGAACTTAGAGGTGAAATAATGAGCTCCCATAAAAGTGTGATCTACTCTATTCATATTAACATTCCCAGTCCCAGTAATGGGTATAAAAGGAAACAAAACTCTTAAAGAAAAAAACGCACCTCTCTACTGGCCCTATTTTGGGCTGCCATTGGGTGCCTTTCCCCCCTTTTTATTACCTTATATATACGCTTTTAGAAGAAGCAGGTTTCACATATGTCACTTTTTCAACATCAGATTATGTTAAAATAATAACCCTACATATTTGTGCACGAAAGATCGGGTTGCTAGATGGATATTTTGTTACTCTTTTTGTGAAAGGGAGGTCATCGGTATGGATTCGCTAGAAAACTTGAATAGAGCCATTGACTACATCGAAGCACATTTAAAAGGCGAGATTAACTTTAAAGTAGTGGCGAGGTTAGCACAATGCTCTGAATATCATTTCAAACGAATGTTTTCATTTCTTGCCGGGGTGACACTTTCGGAATACATTCGACGAAGACGCCTCACACTTGCAGCATTTGATTTGAAAGACCGGAACATGAAGGTTATTGATGTAGCAATCACATATGGCTACCATTCACCCGACTCCTTTGCGAGGGCATTTCTCAACCTTCATGGAGTCACTCCATCAGAAGCTAGGGCGAATGGACATTCACTAAAAGCTTATCCTCGCATGACCTTCCAATTAACTATAAAGGGAGGAACCGAATTGAATTACCGTTTGGAAGAAATGGGTGCATTTAAAATAGTAGGAGTAAAAAACAAGATCAAATTAGTTCCGGGTGGAACGAATCCTGAGATTGTTGAGATGTGGGAAACCATAAGTGATCACACAATCAATGAGATTGAACAAATCTCCAATATCGAACCTCGTGGTTTGCTTAATGTTTGCGCAAATTTTTCAGATGACCAAACAAACCAGGGGGAACTGGATTATTATATTGCCGCTGCAACTACAAAGGAATCTCCCCTTCATTTTGCCGAACTACACATTCCTGCTCTCTCATGGGCTGTATTCGAGATAGAAGGAGATTGGGATCGAGTCCAAGATATGTGGGGACGAATATATTCAGAGTGGTTCCCTTCTTCTGGGTATGAGCATGCAGAAGCTCCAGAAATACTAGCAAGCAAAGAGGAGAAGAGTGAAATTTGGATACCTGTGGTTAAGAAGTAACAATGCTAAGCCTAGTTCCAATGGAATTAGGCTTGTGTTATTTTGGTAATTGTTTAAAAGGGCAGGACAATTCCACCTTTTTTTAAAAAGAAAAGTTAGCCTTTTGTAAGCTCCCATATCTCTTTTAATACAGGCATTTCTTCAAATTCACTTTCAGTTACTAATTCCCACTGGATTCCTGTTGGCTTCTTATAAGGGGAGTTGGTTTTGATTAATTCGTCTTCAGTTGCTATCCAGTCAACTGTTAGATCAAACGGATCCCTTGGTATATCGACATCTGTTAATTGTGCACTATGGACAGTGCCTATTACTGGAACATCCGGGTTCCCGAGTTCTCGCATAATGGCATATTCCCTATCTGCATACCCTTCGCCTTTACCAATTCTTCTACCGTCTTTATGTAGCGCAACAGAGCCAACGAAAAATAGATCAATTTTTGGAACTTCAGTAAGCGCAATTTCTCTTCCGTATGATTTCATGTGAGAAAGACTAGCTGCCTTTCTTTCTTCACCAGCAGGAACCCATTCTGGCCTGATCATGATAAACCCAGCTTTTAGCCTTGGTGTAGGCACGAGTAGGAGCTTTCCGTCTTTTAGAATTTGTGCTCTGATTGGTAGTTGAGGAGCATCTGGGTTAACCTTAATTACTTTTGCTTTTTCATATTCAGGCATAGTTGTTACAAAATTCGCCGCCTTTTCTGCACCTTTGAAATTTGGAATGCGATTTTGTAATGGAAAGGGAAATCTCCCTAATTTATTCTCTGTTAGATATTCCCATTTCAACTCGCGAATTTCTTGCTTAGTTACCATTAAATACACCTACCATTAAGTATAATTTATAAAAAATAAAACCCCAGCCACGAAATTTGAATGAATAAAATGAAACTCGATTGCTGGTATCAGGATGATTTTAAAGATAAAGCTAGCCGTCAAACATTTAGACGACTAGCTTTAACTATATATGATCACTTGTTCCATTAACAAGTTGTGCAATACTTACGCTTTAAATGGATAAAATTCCCAGTTGGATTTTTTTATTTTTTTTCAATATCCCTATTGATATTTTGATTAGATGTTGCTACGCTAGAGAAGCATTATTTGGAGAGCTAAATTTTACTGAAATCAGGTCTTTCCAAGCAGATAATTTTGACCACTTACAAACGGTAAGTTAAAGCCATACGGACAGCTGGTCAAAGCCGACTGGCAACTTAGTTGCCTTATTGATTGAGTTAAAAGCTCAAATTTTATAAGTTGGTTACTTTACAACCAGTGCATTTTGCACATCAACTTGTGAAACGGTCAATAAGAGTGCTAAAAAGTAATTATTTGCTATATAGACTCTGATCCAATTAAGATATTTGAAATATTAAAGAGCTTTCTATCATAATGTTCTTGGACTTTTATGGTAGCAGACGTATTCAGATGACGTTTGTCAGGAATTCCTATGCTTTTTAATATTTATGACTATTAATATCTTAGCAAGTGTTGTGCGCAATCATGCGTTTGGCACTTGCTTTTTGTTGTTCAAACGTTTCTTGATAGGTTATACCCATAAAATCTTTGGGTATAGACATTCTAAGAGTTTATTAAGACTTCTCTTCCATTTGTAAAATTTATTTAGTTAGGAGATAGGATAATGGGAAAAGCGCTTATTATTGGTTGTGGTGGAGTGGCATCTGTAGCCATCCACAAATGTGTTCAAAACAGCGAGGTATTTGAAGAAATTTGTATTGCAAGTCGTACAAAGTCAAAATGTGATGATTTAAAAGCGAAACTTGATGGCGGGAAAACGAAAATTACGACTGCACAAGTTGATGCAAACAATGTTGATGAATTAATCGCATTAATTGAAGAGGTAAAGCCAGATATCGTTATGAACTTAGCGTTGCCATATCAAGATTTAACAATTATGGATGCTTGCCTTGCAACAAAAACGCACTACTTGGATACAGCGAATTATGAGCCGGAAGATACGGCAAAGTTTGAATACAAATGGCAGTGGGATTACCGCGAGCGTTTTGAAAAAGCTGGAATCACTGCTCTTTTAGGAAGCGGATTTGATCCTGGTGTAACAGGTGTCTTTTCAGCACATGCCCTAAAGCATCACTTTGATGAAATTGAATACATCGATATTCTTGACTGTAACGCAGGCGATCATGGCTATCCTTTTGCTACGAACTTTAACCCTGAGATCAACATCCGTGAAGTTTCTGCAAACGGACGTTACTGGGAAAACGGCGAATGGGTAGAAACGAACCCAATGGAAATCAAACGTGTCTACAACTTTCCAGAAATCGGGGAAAAAGATATGTACTTATTATATCATGAAGAGCTTGAATCTCTTGCTGTCAATATCCCTGGCATTAAACGTATTCGCTTCTTCATGACATTTGGCGAGAGCTACTTAACTCATTTAAAATGTCTTGAAAATGTTGGTTTAACTTCAATTGAGCCAATTGAATATGAAGGGAAAGAAATTGTTCCACTTCAATTCTTAAAAGCATTACTACCTGATCCATCTACTCTTGGCCCACGTACAAAAGGAAAAACAAACATCGGTTGTATTTTCAAAGGGAAAAAAGATGGAAAAGAAAAGACATACTACGTCTACAACGTATGTGACCACCAAGAGTGCTTCAATGAAGTAGGCTCACAAGCAGTATCTTATACAACAGGTGTTCCTGCCATGATCGGTGCTATGATGATTTTGACTGGAAAATGGAATAAAGCTGGCGTTTATAATATTGAAGAATTCGATCCAGATCCATTTATGGAAGCATTAAACAAGTGGGGCTTACCTTGGAAAGAAAGCTTAAACCCAGAACTTGTCGATAATGAGCCGATCAAAGAAGCGGAGACTGTACGTTAAGATGCGTTTTGAAGAATTACCAACACCTTGTTATGTAGTAGATGAAAGTCTTCTGGAAAAGAACCTAAAGACTTTAAACGGAGTCATGGAGCGGACAGGTGCGAAAATCATCCTTGCACAAAAGGCTTTTTCGATGTCGACGATGTACCCCCTTATTGGGAAGTATTTAAGCGGGACAGCAGCAAGCGGGTTATATGAAGCAAGACTTGGTCATGAAGAATTTGGGAAAGAAAATCATGTCTTTGCCCCAGCTTATCGTGATGATGAGATTGACGAAATCATCTCATATTGTGACCATATTATCTTTAACTCTTTCTCGCAGGTAGAAAAGTTTAAGGACAAAGTACTTCAAGCTGGTAAAAAAGTCGGCTTGCGTATCAATCCTGAGCACTCTACACAGGTTGGGCATGCGATTTATGATCCATGCTCTCCTGGTTCCCGCTTTGGTGTTACGATTAAGAACTTTCGTCCAGAGTTGCTTGATGGTGTTTCTGGGCTTCATTTTCACACTCTTTGCGAACAAAACTCTGACGATTTAGAAACAACGCTGAATGCAATTGAAGAAAAATTCGGCCCTTGGCTATCACAAATGGAATGGATCAACTTTGGCGGCGGCCATCACATTACTAGAGAAGATTATGACATTTCATTATTAGAAGAATGTATTAAGAGAATGCAAACGAAATACGATTTAGAAGTATACCTTGAGCCTGGAGAAGCGATTGCACTAAACGCTGGATATCTAGTTACAACGGTTCTTGATACCCTTCAAAACGGTATGGATATTGCCATCCTTGATACGTCTGCTACATGTCATATGCCAGATGTACTTGAAATGCCTTATCGCCCTCCTCTTCTAGGATCAGGTGAAAAAGGCGAAAAGTCATTTACATATCGACTAGGTGGACAAACATGTCTTGCTGGTGATGTGATTGGAGAATATTCATTTGACGACCCATTAAAAAGCGGAGATCGATTAGTGTTCGGAGATATGGCGATCTACACAATGGTGAAAAACACAACCTTTAACGGAATGCCATTACCAGCGATTGCTCTGAAAGATAAAGATGGAGATTACCGTATTGTGCGTGAGTTTGGCTATGAGGACTTTAAGGTGAGACTTGCGTAATTAATTGGAAGCACGATCTCACAATAGTCGTCCCCCTCAAAGATTAGATCTGAAAGAACCAGATTCTTATAAGAGAATTTGGTTCTTTTTCTTTTGGCTGTGTTAAATAAATAATCGATTATAAACATCCCCCTTCCATGTGCCTGCTATCTCCGACGTTCGTTACGTTCTTTTCCGAATTTAAATCATAAAACTTATCTGTTTATAAATATATTCAATAAGTGTTACACCTGAACTTTCTTATTTTCGAGTACTATTTTTTATTAATTAACCTTTAGACCATTCTTCTTCTCCACTTCCTACTATTCTTAAAAACCACAAGGAATTACCGTAATCAATGGAGAATTTTACACAGATGAAAGCACTTACTTAAAATGCAGGAGGTTTCATACTCAATGGAAAAACAATTTATATAACAGGCGCAGATAGAGGGTTAGGTTTAGCTCTGTCAAAGGTTTTCTTGAAATCTAATTTCAAAGTTTTTGCTGGTCGATACATGACGGATTGGACTGAGCTTGATGAATTAAAGAAGGATCATTGTGATGATTTACATATTTTTACATTAGATGTTACCGATCAGCAATCTGTGGATCAGGCCGCGGACTATATTAAAGAGCATGCCGGCCAATTAGATATTTTGATTAACAATGCTGCTATTTATAAGGATCGCTCTGAAGATATATTCGGAGAGTTTAATTATGACGATATGATAGCTCATTATAACACCAATGCCTTAGGCCCGTTACGTGTATCCAAGTCTGTCGTTCCATTATTAATGAAAGGTGATAGTAAGATCCTAGCAAATATTTCTTCAGAAGCTGGGAGTTTAGCAGATTCTTGGAGAAAGAAAGAGTATGGCTATTGCATGTCAAAAACTGCATTAAATATGCAATTAACGATCTTACAAAACCAATTAGCGGAATATGGAATCAAAGTATTAGCTTTCCATCCAGGTTATGTGAAGACGTATATTTTTGGTGACTTTAATCCTGATGCAACGATTGATGCTATCGAATCAGCGACTGGGATTATGGAGCAAATTTTAAAATCCCCTGCGATAAATGAACACATGTACATTGATTATCAAGGAAATAAACTAAACTGGTAAGAAGAGATAAAATTGATTAGGATCATAGCACTAGTAGGCGATTACTGGCATGCTGGAGATGATGCCAAAGTTGGTTTGGAAGCTGCAATTGACAGAATGCCAAACAAAAAAGACGTTCACCTTCAGTATATTACTCACGAGGAAGTTTCCAAAGCTCTAGATGAGAAACCCGACTTATTGGTCAATGCAAAAATGAATCAACTAAACCCTAAGGATGAACACGTCATTACTTGGTTAACAGAAGAATTGGACCAGAAGCTTGCCACCTACGTTAAAGAAGGAGGCAGTGTGCTAGCTTGGCATGCTGGGATGGCTGGATATAAACGGGAAAGCAATTATATTCAAATGTTACGAGGATCTTTTGACTATCACCCACCGGGACTTCAAGAGGTTACATACATGTTGAAGGAAAATGAAAAGAGCGGGGGAAATACATTCCTCCTTACCGATGAGCAGTATTTTGTCCACTGTGATGTAGAAAACACAGAAGTCGACCTTTGGAGTACAGGTGTTGATGGCGATTCTATCGCAGGCTGGAAGCATTTCTATGAAAAAGGTAAGGTTTGCTGCTTTACTCCAGCCCATACAAAGGAAGGCATGTTGAACAAAAAAGTCTCGAATTTATTAGTAGAAAAAATACTTTGGACGTTATCAAAATAGGATACTAGGATGGGATTGAGGTCCTTCCCCTTCTCTCCTTTTTAATTAACTAATAAAACATAGCTAAGAAAAGAGTAAGGATGAAATTCAATCATCTTTGCTCTTTTTTCTGGGAGGATTCAGAATTTAATTAAGTCACATATCCTGACTATTAAATTGGTCGTCCCCTGAACAATACAGAACCTTATTCACTGATTATGCGAAGTCCCTCTTTATTTTTCGATTGTGTTGCCTTTCTTTTATGTATTGATAAACCCAAATTGTCAAAAAGAGCCAAAAGCCACTTAATAAATAAGCTCCTAACACATCGCTTGGAAAATGCACTCTGAGATAAACCCTGCTTGTCCCAATAGCAAGGATCATAACTGTACTAAAGATGACTAACAAAGTTCGCCCAAGCGCGCTTTTAATATGCCTCCAAAATAAAAACGTAACAATTCCATACAAAGTAAGGGCAGCCATAGAGTGTCCGCTTGGATAACTATAACCTGATTCCATTACGAGCGGCTCGAATAAAGGTCGCTCTCTTTTAAACGAATATTTATATAGTTGATTGATTCCAGTTGACCCGAGCGACACAATAATGAACAAAATGACTTCATCTCGTTTTCGATATAGCTTATAAATAAGTGAGAGCAATAAGATGGAGATGATAATAACGGGCCATGTATTTCCAACAAAGCTTAATGCTTTCATTCCTTTTGTTACAATAGGGTGTTTAAGTGTACGAACATAGGTTATGATTTCTTCATCTATTCGAAGGGTTGTTTCGGTCATAACAAAATATGTAAGGACAATAAAGCTGAGTAATGGTACTACACCTAAAAAAGAAGCTTCAAAAATAACTTTACATTCAATGATAAACACCTGCCAAAAGAAAAGGTATCTATGTATTGTTAGATACTTTTTTCGGTTTATGCACTTGATTTCAACTCCCTCATGATGCACGCTTCTCAACTCCTCCTACACTGTGTGGATCTTCATCCTCCCCATGATGCTCTTTTCCCAACTCCTTATTTGCTGTTTGAGGCTTCACTCTTCTCATGATGCTCTTTTCCCAACTCCTCCTTCGCTGTTTGGGGCTTCACTCTTCTCATGATGCTCTTTTCCCAACTCCTCCTTCGCTGTTTGGGGCTTCACTCTTCTCATGATGCTCT